>CAYJEK010000025.1:0-28469 GCA_964369205.1 uncultured Oscillospiraceae bacterium
GATTTAGATAAATTTCATATCTGCTGTATAAGTGGAGAAAATTCAAGCCTTATTCACGGCAGAGCGAGCGATAGAATACTAAGAGATGGCGATGTTTTAATGCTTGAGTTTGGTGCGGTTTATAATGGATATAAAAGCAATATGGCTCGAACTGTCTGCATTGGCTATGCTAGTGAAGAATTTAAAAAGGCATATGAAGTTGTTAAAAATTCATTTGTTATAGCTATGCAAAATTTAAATAGCCAAGAAAAAGCAAAAGACGTTGACGAGGCTGTTAGAAACTATATAGACCAAAGTGGATACAGAGGACATTTTAACCACTCCTTAGGACATGGTATCGGCATTGATTTAAATGAAATGCCAAGCATTAGCCCGTATTCTACTGATATTATTCAAGACGGCAACATTTTAGCAATTGAGCCTGGAGTTTACATTAAAGGCAAGTTTGGAATAAGAATTTGCGATATGATTTATCTTTCAAATTCTTCAATAGAAAATCTAACTCGCGCTACTAAAGATTTAATAATTATATAAATCAAAGGAATGGTCTATGCCATTCCTTTGTCTTTTTAATTTATAAAGTTTCTTTAATTGGCGCACTATAGCTAATATCTTTTTATTTATCTTGCCACTTGCCCCAAAATTAAAAATATACTATAATATTTATATCAATTTATATCTGCGAGGATAATTTATGAATACAGAAGTTTTAAAGCAAAATATACAGTTTCTAAAAGGAGTTGGCGAAAAAAGAGCTGAGCTTTTTAATAAGCTTGGTGTTTTTAATGTTTTAGATTTATTAAATTTATATCCTAGAAGATATATCGATTATTCAAATTACACTTCTATTATAGATGCACCTTTTGATGAATTATGTGTTGTAAGGGCGATGGTTTTAAAAAAACATCCGCCAATTCGCCTAAAAAATAATAGAACACTTTTTAAAATCGACTGCGGTGATGAAAGCTCAAATATTCAGCTAATATTTTTTAATAGCGAATACACTGCCAGAAATCTTTTAGTGGGCGAAGAATACCTTTTTTATGGAAAAATAAATGGGAATTTTTCAAACATCCAAATGAATTCGCCAAGCTTTATAGAGGCTTCTCGCCGCATAACCCAAGAGGCGATTTATCCAAAAACAAAGGGGCTTAGCGATAAAATAATTCAAAATGCAATAAAATCAGCGCTTCGCCTTGTTGATGATTTGCCTGATTTTATAGATAGCTCTATTTTAAAAAAATATGGCTTTCCCTCTTATTATAATGCGGTAAAAAGCATCCATTTTGCCTCTTCTAACACAGAGCTTGAAATGGCAAAAAACCGCCTTATCTTTAATGAATTATTAATTTTACAGCTTGGACTGCAGCTTCTTTCTAGCATTCAAAAAACTCAAAAAGCCTCTATTATTTCTTTTGATGATATAAATTCTTTTTATAAAAAGCTTGCCTTTGTGCCTACTAATGCCCAGAAAAATGCAGTTTTAGATATTATTAATGATTTTAAAAGCGGTGTTAGCATGAATAGGATGCTCCAAGGTGATGTTGGCTCTGGGAAAACCTTAGTTGGCATAGCTAGTATGTATATTATGGCAAAAAATAATATACAAAGCTGTATGATGGCTCCAACTGAGATACTAGCAAATCAGCACTTTAATTCGATTAATAATATGCTAAAGGATTTTAATATAAAAACTGCCCTTTTAACTTCTTCAACAAAGGCAAAAGAAAAACGAGAAATTCTAGAGGGGCTAAAAAATGGCAGTATAAATGTTTTAATTGGCACTCATGCCGTTTTAAATGATAAGGTGGAATTTTTAAATTTAGGCCTTGCTATAACGGATGAGCAGCACCGTTTTGGAGTAAAACAGCGAAATATTATAAGCCAAAAAGGAGAAAACCCTCACACCTTAGTAATGTCGGCAACTCCTATTCCGCGAACACTTGCAATGGTTATATACGGGAATATGAAAGTGAGTGTTATAGATGAGATGCCTCTTGGCAGAAAGCCTATAAAAACTCACCTCGTTTCGAGCGATACAAGGGCAAGAATGTTTGGATTTATACAAAAGCATGTAGATAATGGTCAGCAAGCCTATATCGTTTTGCCCGCTATCGAAGAGAGCGAAAATGATAGTAGCGATATACAAAATGTAACTGATTATTATAATGATGTTATTAAAAAACTAGTGCCAAATATCCGTGCTAAAATTCTTCACGGAAAGATGAAATCAAAAGAAAAAGACGATGTTATGAATAGTTTTTCAAAGGGCGACATTGATTTACTATGCTCTACTACTGTTGTAGAAGTTGGTGTTGATGTTCCTAATGCCGTTTTAATGATAATAGAAAATGCTGAGAGATACGGCCTTTCTGCCCTTCATCAATTACGTGGTAGAGTAGGAAGAGGAGATAAGGAGAGTTTTTGTATTTTAGTTAGTGATTCAAAAAACGAAAATTCAAGGGCAAGGCTTAAAATTATGGAAAAAACTCAAAACGGCTTTGAAATTAGCCAATTTGATTTAGATAATAGAGGCCCTGGCGACTTTTTTGGAGACAGACAACATGGCCTTCCAACACTAAAACTTGCTCAATTATCAAAAGATTTAACTATTTTAAAATACACTGAAATAGAAAGCCAAAACATTTTAAATAGTAGTCCGAATTTAGAGAAATATCCTCTAATAAAAAAAGAGATAACTAAACTCTTTGAAGGAATCACCTTATAAATAATTAAACCTAAAATTTGTACCCAAAAAAGAACTTTTTAATATTATAAATTTCATTTTTTCTCTCTTTATTTTTATCTGTAAAAATGATATAATATTAAAAAACATCAATTTATTATGAGAATAAATTCTTATTTTTTTAAAGAAGGAGGTTTTAAATTTATGAAAAACAAACGTACCCCCCTATTATTATGCTTTTTAATGTTATTTATTTTAAGCCCAATATTTTCAATAACGGCAAGTGCTGAAGTTAATAGCACAGTGTCTATTGATCATAACGGCTCTAAAATCCAAATGCATTTTAATATCCCTGATATTAACGGCGATGTAGCGAGTATAGTGAATTACAATAATTCCGCTGTTGTTCCCTATGATACTACTGGTACGCTCACTATACCAAGATCTATTGAGTATAATAATAAAAGCTACACCGTTACAAGTATCGGCTATGTTGCCTTTGATGGATGCACCCTTTTAGAAGGAGTTATCCTTCCTGATACAGTAACTACTATTGGCCAAAATGCTTTTTCGCATTGCTCTTCGCTTACCTCTATTAATCTTGAAAATGTAACTACTATTGGCCACCGTGCTTTTTTGAATTGCCGTTTGCTTACTTCTATTAATCTTAAAAATGTAGAGTCTATTGAAAGCAATGCATTTTTTGAATGCACTGATCTTATCTCTGTTAATCTTGAAAATGTAACCACTATTGGCTTGCAAGCATTTGAGAATTGTTCAAATCTTAAAGTATCACTGCCGCCTTCGGTTACCTTTATTGATGCAAGTGCTTTTTTTAATGTTCACACAGTTTATCTTGAAGGAAATTATTCCGCTAATTTTAACTCCAGCGCATTCACCGGAGTAGATTATCTTTACTTCAATGATTATGCTTCTGGCTGGGACGCTCCTGCCTTTGATACGGCAGCCTTAGAGCCCAGCACCCATATGTCTCATTTTGTTGCTAATAATTTAACTAATGTTTCAACAAGTAATCCATCTAATATGATTTTAATAGGTTATGATTATCTAACTAATAGTTATTCTAATCCAGCAAGAGAAAACTACACTGCTACCCTTTCTTGCGTAGCCCCATATAATGCTATAGATTTATCTATTAATACTATCTCTGCTTCTTTAAAAGAAGGAGTAGACTATACTTTCGAGCCTTCAACAGGGAATTTAACTATTTTTAAAGATAAAATTACCGAAACTATAATTATTAATGCTACAGCAAAAATTGTTGCTACACCTACCCCAGCACAGACGCCATCTAACACAACCACATTAAAATTATATGGGCTAAATGTTGAAAACGGAAGTGGTGATGGAAGCTATGCTCCTGGAACTGCCGTAACAATTACAGCAGATACAATAGAAGGAAAAACTTTCTCTCATTGGACTTATGATTTCTCTTCTGGAATAGCAGATGAAAAATCAGCAAGTACAACATTTATAATGCCAAACACAGGCGTAAATCTTAAGGCAAATTATGTTTTTAATGCTTCTACAGAAGCAGAAACTAGTGCCCCAAAAGAAACCTTTAGTATAAAAATAGAAACCGAGGGTGACGGAAAAGTTTTATTAAATGGCGAGGAAAAAACTTTAGTGGATGCAAAAAAAAATTCAAGCCCTACTTTTGTTTTCTCAGCGAGCGAAAACTGGGAAATCTCTGATATTTTAATAGATGGAGAAAGTGTTGGCACTTTAGGGGAATACACTATTAATAATATAGAAAAAAACACTTCTATTAAAGCTGTTTTCATAGAAACTAAAGACATTAGTGATACCCCTACTACAGAAGATACTCTTATAGAAACAGAGCAACTTATAGAACCAGAAAGTTCTTCATTCTCATCAGTTTTTATTATAGGAGGAGTAATTATAGCATCCATAATAGGTGTATCACTTCTTAAAAAAAGAAATAAAGAATAATATATAAAATAAAAGATGGCTTATAAGCCATCTTTTTATAATATCCTCTAGTTAGTTTTTATAATTTATGTTATAATAAAAAACAAAAAAAAGCAAAGGATTAAATTTATATGTATTATTCACTTTTAAATTTTACAATAGAAGATTTTCTTTTAATTCCTATGGGGTTTTGGATAGGGCTAGTTATAATTTTTCCTATTATATACTTTTTTGTTTATAAGCATTTCACAAAGCAATTATTAGAAAAAGAGCTTGAGCAAGAAAGAGATAACGATTTTTTTTAAGAGCCTATATTATAAATATTTTTGTAAACACCTTGAACTTTTGGCGATACGTATTTATCTAAATGATACCAGCCAAAATACCATTTTGAGTATTCTGTGTGTTTATTAACTTCATCTAAAAATAAGGCAGTGTTGCCCGAGGGCATATTTCCAAGGCTTAAAAATAAATCTATTGCCTTTGAAGGGCCGTGAGTTAAAATATAGTCTACTTTAAAATTATGCCTTTTTAAATTTTCTTTTGCAGATGTAAAATCTTGCATATTAGGAGAAAAATCTTCAATAGAAAAATCTATATCTGTGTTATCATATCCACCAAAGCAAAATATTTTTTTATGCTCTATTTCTAAAACTTCCCCTCTTTTTATATAGAAAATTTTATTTTTCACTATTTCTTTAGCCGCGGCAGAGTTGTAAACTGTGTCGGGGTATTTATTTATAGTGGGCAGTTTATCCCTTGTTCCATCTAAAAACAATATTTTAAACGGTAGTTTTGATAATTTTTTTAATATTTTTGTTTCTTCTTTTGAATCATCCCACACAAATCCAAAATCTCCTAAAATTATAAGGGTGTCCCCTTTTTTTATAGATTTTGTATCTTTAGAAATTAGTCTTTCTATATCTGCATGAGTGTCCGCTGTTAAAAATATCATTATAAATAATATCCTTTCAAGATTTTTTCACTTTATAATTACCTAAAATTATGGTATAATGTACTTTAAATAAAAAATGTGTTTTGAGATTACACTGCTTATTATATCTAATTGTAAAGGGAATGTCTATATGAAAAAATTTTTATCCGTAATTATTTTAACTTCAATTTTATTTTCAATGCTTATAATGCCAAGTTTTGCATTAAGCGAGGCACGATATGAAATACCATTTGAAGTGGATGCTAAAAGCTATGTTTTGTATTCAATTGATACAAAAGAAATTATATTTGAAAAAAATATGCACGAGACATATACCCCAGCCTCACTAACAAAGTTAATGACTAGTTATCTAACGTTTAAAAACATCGAAGATTTAGAAAACACTATGATAACAGCCCCATCATATGTTTATGATGAATTATATTTAATGGGCGGCTCAACTGCAGATATACGCCAAAATGAAGCAGTTTCAGCTTCTAATTTAATTCATGCAATGCTTTTGCCATCTGGGAATGAGGCGGCTAATATAATTGCAGATTATCTAGGCGGCGGCAATATGGGCAACTTTTTTATGATGATGAACACTGAGGGCGAAAAACTAGGCATGCAAAACACTAATTTTAGTAATGCACATGGACTTTTTTCTGATAATCATTATTCAACAGCCTATGATATGCTGCAGCTTGCTATTGCCTGCTATGAAACACCTGGCTTTATGGAAATAGCCACAAAAACAGGTCATTATATGCCCGCTACTAGCCATCCAAATCATCAAAACGAATACTATATACAGTCAACAATTTATATGCAGAATCCAACTTCTAGCTTTTATCAGCCGTATATTAGAGGAATGAAAACAGGCTCCTTGCCTGAAATAGGGCACAACTTTGTTACCGTGTGCGAGGCAAATGGAGAAAATTATATCTTAGTTATAATTGGTGCTGATGATTATAATGAAAGGGCAGCATTCTACACAACCCCTATTATAATGGATCATTTCTATGAAAACTACACTTTAAAATCTGCTAATAATTTAGAACTTCCTGTAACAGAAGTGGATTTAAAATATGCTAGTGAAAGCGATGTTTTATTATTATATCCTAGTAGCCACGTTATGAGTGTTTTACCAAATACTGCAGACGAAACTAGCTTTTCAAAAGAATATAATATCCCCCAATCAGTATCAGCCCCTATAAATGCGGGAGATGTTATTGGGACAGTGGATTATTATCTTGCCGGACAAAAGGTTGGCACGAGCGATCTTGTTAGTAAAGAAACTTATGAGAGAGACACTCTCATTTATATAATTGAAAAAATAGGCGAAATTTTTTCATCTTTGTATTTTAGAGTTGTTGTAGTTGTTACTGTTTTATTATTTATCGGATACTTAGTTTTTGCTTATATGCATATAAATAAGCAAAAGAAAATGAATAAAATTATAAGAAGTAAGGGAAATAGAAAATAGTTTTTTAAAAAAGGAGTTTTTTCATTTATGAAAGATGTTTATATAGTTCTTTCTCGCTCACACACCATTTTAGCAAGGGCGATAAGAATATTTACAAAAAAATATTACAATCATACCTCGGTATCGTTTGATTTGTCCCTTGAGCCGTTTTATTCTTTTGGGCGAAGAAACCCAAAGTATATGTTTCCAGCGGGCTTTATTATCGAGGGAGTACGTTCTGGCTTTTTTGGTCTTCACCCAGACACTAAAATATGTGTTTTAAAAACACAGGTTACAGATGAAGAATATGATTTAATGCAAAAAAGATTACAGCCTTTTATAAAAGAGCCATTAAAATACAAATACGGTGTTCTGCAGCTTTTTTATATGATGTTTAATATAAACTACACCCCAAAAACGCAATATGTTTGCAGTGTTTTTGTTGCAAGTTTATTCCGAGGTATCCTTGATTTTGATAGGGATTACACTAAAATGTATCCTGAGGATTTTTATCAATTTAATTTTGAGAAAATCTTTGAGGGAGATGCCGGAGATTATAATTTATAGTATTAATTTTTTTTACATAAGGAAAGGGATTATTTATGATTAACAGCGAATTTTCAGTAAGAGATCCAAGAAATTTATCTATTTTAACAGACTTTTATGAACTGACTATGGCAAACGGTTTGTTTTTAAGTAAACACAGAGATACTATTAGTGTTTTTGATTTATTTTTTAGGAGTGTTCCTGATAATGGTGGGTTTGCAATTAGCTGTGGGCTTGAGCAGGCTATGAATTACCTAGAAAATCTTTCTTTTACAAAAAATGATATAGATTATTTAAAAAGCAAAGATATTTTTTCAAATGAATTTTTAAATTATCTTGAGAATTTTAAATTTTCTTGCAATGTTTATGCGATGAGAGAAGGCACTCCTGTTTTCCCAAAAGAGCCTATCCTTGTTATTGAAGGGCCTGCTATGCAAGCACAATTAATAGAAACAATGCTATTAATTTTAATAAACCATCAAACACTTATTGCAACAAAGGCAAATAGAATTGTAAGAAGTGCTATGGGAAGAGATGTTCAAGAGTTTGGTGCTAGAAGAGCTCAAGGAGTTGATGCGGCTATTTTAGGCTCAAGAGCGGCTTACATAGGCGGCTGCAAGGCAACTTCAAACACACTTTCTGAAAGAGATATGGGAATTCCTGCCCTTGGAACTATGGCTCATAGCTGGGTGCAGATGTTTGATAGCGAATACGAAGCTTTTTCAACTTATGCAAAATTATATCCTGATAACTGCACTCTACTCGTTGATACCTATTCTGTTTTAAAACAAGGTGTTCCTAATGCAATAAAGGCATTTAATGAAATTTTAAAACCACTTAATAAAAGGCCAGTTGGAATAAGAATAGATTCTGGCGATATAGCATATCTTTCAAAAAAAGCAAGAAAAATGCTAGATGAAGCTGGCTATAGCGATTGTAAAATCGTTGCTTCTAATTCTATGGATGAGTATGTTATAAGAGATTTAATTATAAATGATGCAAAAATAGATTCCTTTGGAGTTGGAGAGAATTTAATTACAAGCCGCTCTGCTCCTGTTTTAGGCGGAGTTTACAAGCTTGTTGCAATAAAAAAAGATGATGAATACATCCCTAAAATAAAAATAAGCGAAAGCTTTTCAAAACTTACTATCCCTTATAAAAAGCAAGTTTATAGAATTTTTTCAAATGAAACTGGCAAAGCTCTTGCTGATTACATCGCTATTTTTGATGAAAAAGTAGACCATTTAAATGAGATAACAATCTTCTCACCCCTAGAGCCGTGGAAAAAACAGCATCTTGAAAATGTTACTATAAAGCCACTTTTAATTACAGTTTTTTTAAATGGAAAAAGAGTGTATACCTCGCCTAGTGTAAAAGAAATTAAAGAATATAGCGAAAAAGAAATAAATAATTTATGGGATGAGGTAAAAAGATTAGAATTTCCGCATATATATTATGTAGACTATTCTTATAAACTTTGGAGTGAACAAAGAAGGCTTTTAGAGGAAAAACAAGGATAGAAAACTTATAAAGGAAGAGTTTTTATGTTAGAATTTGTTTTGATTTTTAGTGGTTTATTTTTACTACTTATTGTATTTTTATATTGGCAAAATAAAGGGCTACGTCTTCATAAAATTTTTTTAGAAAATAAAAAACTGCCAAAAGGATTTTCTAATTATAAAATCCTTCATATATCTGATTTTCATAATGATAAATCCCTCCTTTTTGACACTATTAAATTATCAAAAAAAGAAAAACCCGATATTATTTTTATAACTGGTGATATTATCGATTCAAGAAAAACAGATATAAAAACAGCTATAAATCTTTTAGAGGAATTAAATAAAATAGCTAGTGTTTACTATGTTGTTGGCAATCACGAAAATAGAATAAAAAATCTTGATGCATTTATAAATGAAGTGAAAGTCACAAACACAAAAGTTTTAAACAATGAAAAAATAATTGTTGAAAAAGATGGTGATTTCATTTCCCTTATCGGACTTTCAGATCCTAATTTTTCAAAAATTAATAGAGAAAAAGAAGAAGCTTCTTTTATAAAAACAATTAAAAAACTCTCTTTTGGTGATAACACCTTTAAACTTTTGCTCGTTCATCGCCCTGAATACTTTTTAGAGTACACAAATGCTAAATATGATTTAATATTCTCAGGGCATGCACACGGCGGGCAATTTTCAATTCCATTTACTGATATTGGAGTGTTTGTTCCAGATCAAGGCTTTTTTGCAAAGTACTGCGCTGGAGTAAAAGAAAAAGAAAATACTAAAATGATAATAAATAGAGGAATCGGAAATTCATTATTTCCATTTAGATTATTTAATCGTCCCGAAGTTATTCTTTTAACATTAAAAAACAGTTAAAAATCAAGGCTTTTGCCTTGATTTTTTATTTACTATTATTTAATTTGTAAAAAACGATATCTGCTATTGTTAATAATATTTATTTGTGATAGTATTATATTGATTTTTAAAAAGTGAGGGGTAAAAAATATGAAAAAAATTCTAGTTATCGGCTCAACGGTTGTCGATGTGATTATTAATATAAACTATCTTCCTGGAACTGCCGATGATGTGCATGTAAAATCACAGCAGTTTTCTCTTGGGGGCTGTGCTTTTAATGTGGCGAGTACTATAGAAAATTTTAACACACCACATATTTTATTTTCCCCTATTGGAACAGGGCTTTATGGCGACTATGTAAGAAGTGAATTTGAAAAAATAGGAAGATTGTCCCCTATTAAAACCCCAAACAAGGATAACGGCTGTTGCTACTGCTTTGTTGAGGATAATGGCGAGCGAACTTTTGTTTCCTATCACGGTGCAGAGTATTTAATTTATAAAAAATGGCTTTTAGAAATTGATATGAACGAAATAGACTCTGTTTACATCTGCGGACTTGAAATAGAAGATAAAACAGGCGGCGAAATAACAGAATTTTTAGAAAGCCATAAAGAAAAAACAATATTCTTTGCCCCTGGCCCTCGAATTAATGATATAGATTCATCACTACTAAAAAGAGTTTTTAATTTAAATCCAATAATGCATTTAAATGAAGCTGAAATATTTGATTACACAAAAGAAACTGATTTAAAAACCGCTATAAAAAAATTATATAGCGAAACTAATAATATAATTATAGTAACTCTTGCAAAAGATGGCGCCTGCTTTTATAATGGCGAAACTCTTGAATTTATAGAAGGCGAAAAAGCAAATCAAATAGACACAATAGGAGCAGGAGATGCTCACATTGGAGCTATTATGGCGAGTGTTTTTAATGGAGATAGTTTAGATGTAGCTATAAAAAAGGCAAATAAAGTTGCCGCAAAAGTTGTAGAAACTAAAGGGGCGCTTTTAACTAAAGAAGAATTTAACAATATTTTTAAAATACAAAGGAATTAATTTAGATGACAGTTTTACTTTTAGCACTTATTTATCTTGCATTTATTAGCCTTGGGCTTCCTGATGCAGTTTTAGGCTCTGCTTGGCCTATTATTAGTAATGAAATAAACACTTCTGTTTCAAATATGGGCATTTTAACTATTATTATTTCAGCCGGAACAATAATTTCAAGCCTTAATGCTTCAAAATTCATAGCAAAATTTAAAGTTCATAAAATAGTAACAGCGAGTATATTAACTACAGCCTTTGCCCTCTTTGGCTTTTCTATTAGTCGCCATTTCTGGCAATTAGTTTTATTTTCTATTCCCTACGGGCTAGGTGCTGGCTGTGTTGATGCTGTTTTAAACAACTATGCCGCTATTAATTTAAAAAGTATTCATATAAATTGGCTTCACTGTATGTGGGGTGTTGGCGCAAGCCTTGGCCCTTATATAATGGGCCTTGTTTTAACTAGTAGTTACAGTTATTCTTTTGGATATTTAATACTTGTTTTTATTCAGCTAGCTCTTGCTTTTTTTATTTTTATAAATGGAAAAGCTTTTAATAAGCAAAATGAAAACTCGAATTTTAGTGAAACGAAAACAAAGGCACTTTCTATAAAGGAGGCCTTAAATATTAAAGGTGTTTTTTATATTATGATAGCCTTTTTCTGTTTTTCCGCAATAGAGCAAACTACTGGTATGTGGGCTAGTAGCTACCTTGTGTTTGTAAAAGGAATTGAAAAGGAAATAGCCGCGGGCTTTGGGGCTATATTTTATCTTGGAATTGCCGTGGGCAGGGCTTTTAGCGGAATTTTATCACTAAAATTTAGCGACAAGCAATTAATTCGCGCCGGCAGTGTTATTATGGTTATGGGAGTGAGTTTATTATTTCTTCCATTAAGTGATTACTTCACTTATCTTTCTCTTTTAGCTATTGGCATCGGCTCTTCGCCAGTTTTTCCAGCTATTATTCACTCAACTCCATACAATTTTGGAGCTGAAAATTCTCAAAGCATAGTGGGTATACAAATGGCAGCCGCCTACACAGGAACACTCACAATGCCTGCCCTTTTTGGAGTAATAGGGAGAAATATAAGCTTTGATTTATATCCAGTATTTATATGTGTTTTCATAGTTTTAATGTTTTTAATGTATGAGATTATGCTAAAAAAGATAGAAAAGTAATTCCTCGCATTTATTATAAATAGAAAAGATGTCGGATATCCCGACATCTTTTTTATTAAATCTTGTTCATCATATTATTTTCAACATAGTAATTTCTTTCATTAATAGGCGCTGTTAATTCTTCTTTTGTATTAACATCATAAGTGATAACTAAATATCCATTTTCTACTGAATAATATGGGCCGTGTGGATTTTCTTGTGGAAGTGTGCTAGATGCGCTATAAAAATAATTTGGATATGATAGATAAATTTTTATATATCCAGCCCCCACGATATCCTTTGCCTCAACTGCTACTGCGCCATTATTTTGATAGGCTTTTAAAACTGTTCCGCCGTATGAGATATAATCTATACTATGGCCTTGTAAATTTTCATTATATGCCATAATATAGCTTGTTCCTCTTTTTAAATTAATATATTCTGGCAAAAGTAAATAAGGGAAACTCGGCTGAGAGACTACCTCTTTTGAAACAGGCACAGACGGCACTGTTATCTGCACTTCTACATCCTCACTCTCGGTGCCTTGATTTTCGTATTCATTAACTACATTAACTGAAACTACAGCTGTTTTTTCTTTATCTTCATACAAAACATCACCACTCATATAGCTAGCATTTAATATAACTTCAAATGCCGCTACCCCCTCTTTTATCCCCGTTACAGTAAAATTAGCACTGCTAACACCATCGCTATCAGCATTTAAAACAATCTCTGCTTCGCCTGTGTATTCATCAGTGTATAAACCATTAACACTATTCACCGTTATCTTTTTTATATAGTCTTTTTCTATTACCCCATCATCCTCAAGACTTGCTAAAAGGGTTAAATCTACACTATTCCCAACTTTTACACTAACATCATTTGGGACAAGTGTTACTTTTATTTCTTTTTCATCAACGTTACTACTACAAGCAGAAAATAATAAAAGTATACACAAAGTAAAGGATAACTTTATTAAATAATTTTTAGCTCTTCTCATTTTAGTATTCACTCCTTTAATAATATTTACCTTGAATTTTTATAAAGTTTAAATATAAAAATATAATCTTACCTTTATTATGGCTAAAAATAATAATTTAATCATTATAATAAAAAAATAGCAGATGTAAAAATCTGCTATTTTTTAATACTATTTTATTTCATTTTGATATTCTTTACTAAGTTCCATTATTTTTTTAAATAAATCAAGAGAATAATGCTTTAAATCATCTGGTGTATTATCCACCACATTTTGCAACACTTCTTCTTCTCTTTTTCTATCTAAAATTGGAATATTATTTTCCATTTTATAAATAGCTATATCTTTTGATATCTCCATTCTTTTAATAAATAAATCTAAAATTTCTTTATTAACTTCATTAATGTCTTTTCTTAATTCTTCAATGTTTCTCATAATTATCTTTATTCCTTATATATTCTTTTGCTTTACTGTATTAAATCATAGTATTCTTGCAAGCACATATTATTTTCCATTAAATAAGATGCAATTTCAGTGCCTACATATCTATAATGCCAAGGCTCATATACTATGCCTGTAATACTCTCTTTTCCTTTTGGAAAGGAAATCATAAATCCATAGTTTGCGGCATTTTCTTTTAGCCAAGTAAAATGCTCTGTGTTTTCAAATTCCTGTGTTAAATCGCTATTAGTGTTATACCAAGTGCTTGAAACGATATCCGCTGCAAGCCCTAAATTATGCTCACTAGTTCCCGGAATTGCAACCCATTTTGCAGCCTCAGTTTTTGCATCTTCTTCGCTATAACCTGAATTTATGTACTCATTAACTTTTCTATTATACAGCCCCTCTTGATATTCAACCGTTCTATATGTTGAAACAAGGTACATTGGATAGCCTGCTGCCGCTGCATCATTTAAAAGCCTTTCTAAATCATCTGCCGCCCTTGTATCAAATAATTTTCCTGTATCTAATATTTCTCTAACATCTGGGGCAAAATCTGATGGCAGAGGATTATTAACATCTACAAGGATTGAAAATTCGTTTGGCTGTGGGATATTATCTTCCTCTTTTGCTTCTTCTTCATTTAAAGATAAAATTTCTTCAGTGGTGTCTTCATTTAAAGCATCTTCATTCGAGGTATCTTCCACTACATTTTCATTTTCATTTAAAGTTTCTTCTGTTTGTATACTTTGCGATGTATCTAAAACTAATTTATCTCCTGAAACTAATTCTATAGTTAAAAAAACTGCTCCAGCTAAAACTGCTACAGCCGCCACTGTGCCTAAAAGCGATGCTATAATTTTATTTCTTTTTCTTTTTTTATTTTGAATTCTTCTTTTTTGTGCGCTTATTTTTTTATTTTTTTGCGAATTTTGCATCAATTAAATTCTCCCATTTCATATTGAACAAGTGAAGTGGCTGTTATTGCGGCAGTCTCGCACCTTAGTATTCTTTTGCCAAGATTTATAGCTACTGCACCATTTTTTATCATTTCGTCTACTTCTCTTTTTGAAAATCCGCCCTCGCTACCTATAACTATTGCAACATTTTTATAATCCCTTAAATTTTGCTGGCATATCATTGTAGCCTCTTTTTCATAAAAAATCAATATCTTTTCAAAAGAATTTAAATTATTTAAAAATTCTTTAAAAGTTTTTGTGGTACTAACTATCATTGGAACACTTCTGCCGGCCTGCTTTGCCGCTTCATCTGATATTTTTTGCAAGCGAAGAGATTTATTATCATCCTTTTTGCTTTTTTTTGCAACACAGAATTCGCTTTCAAATGGAATCATTTCAAAAGTGCCAAGCTCGCACAACTTTTGAGTGATAAACTCTAATTTATCGCTTTTTGGAAGTGCCATAAAAACTGTTAATTTATTTTTAGGCTCTGCTTGATTTTTTTCTTTTTTTAGTATATCGCAAATAATTTCACCTTGATTAATTTCACTCACTTTTGAAATATAATCAAAGCCTTTTTTATCCGTTAAAATTAATTCTTCACCTATTTTTATTCGCATAACTTTAATTAGATGCTTTGCCTCTTCTTCTAAAATTATTGCTTTATTTTCTCTTACTTCACTTAAAAAATATCTATGTGCCATTTTCCCTCTTTATTTTATAAAAAAATTCTAAACTGCTCTTTATAAAGATGCCACTATGCAAGTCCAGTTATTTTTTCTTAAAATCTCTTTAATTTTAAATCCATTTTCTTTTATAGCATTTAAAACATCGTCTTCTCTTTCTTTTATAATTCCACTTGTTATATATATTCCATCTTTTGATAGAAGCCTTTTTACATCTTTTGTGAGCATTATTATTGCATTTGCCACAATGTTTGCCACTATTATATCATAAGTACCACTGGTATTTTTTGTCAAATCACCTTGTGAGATTTTAAAAATATCCTGTGTATTATTTAATAAAGAATTTTCTTTTGCCACTTTTACGGCCGTTGGATCTATTTCAACTCCTTCAACGCTTCTTGCCCCTAAAAGAGCGGCGCCTATTCCTAAAATACCACTGCCTGTTCCTATATCTAAAACTCTATCCCCGTCTTTTAACTCTCTATCTAAAACTTCTAAGCATAGATAGGTCGTTTCGTGAGTTCCTGAGCCAAAAGCCATACCAGGATCAAGCTTTAATATTTTTCTATTAGTTTTATAATCTATCCAAGAAGGCACAACTGAGAGTTTTTCTCCTATATCCATAGGTTTATAATATGCCTTCCAGCCATTTTCCCAGTCTTCTTGATTTACATATTCTATTTGAATAGTAAAATCCACTTCTAAAAAGCTCAGCGCTGATTCTAATTGCAAAAGGACATCTTGTGCATCCCTTTCTGGTGAAATATAATGATGAACGATAATTTTATCTCTATCTTTATTAATTAATTCTTCATCAATTAAATCTATATGAGCAATATTTAAAACCTCTTGTTCTAAATCGCTATAATCCTCTATTTGTATTCCAGCAGGACATATTTCAGCCCCCACCATCTCGCATACATTTTCATATTTTTTATATGATACAACTTTAATATCTGTCCATTGCATAAATTTATTTATCCCTTCTCTAATTCCTTGTGCATTTTATTATTATATATTAATTAAATATTCATATATACCTTTAAATTTAATAGCTTATTATATCATAAATGGAGGTATAACAACAATAGCTAAACGAAAAGCAGAACTTATTTTACATATTGTTCATCACTTTTTCACAATATTCTTTTGTTTTATAACTATTGATATTTAAATTGCACAATAAATGATCAAAAATTTTATACAATACATAGAACATTATTTATTCTCTTTATTTCCTCTTTATTTTTGTTAATAAATTGATTATAATTAAGATACAATTAATTTTCAATTAAGAAAGGTATGGTATATTTATCATGGATCAAAAATTTTTCGACACTAAATGGGACAGATGGGGCCAAGACGCTTCAAAATGGGATATGACTAAAGTAGAAGGAAGCCCATTCTACACACCAGTTGCTAAAGAAGAAGTAGTACCAATGTGGGTTGCAGACCTAGATTTTGCTACAGCTCCTTCAGTTATTGAAGCTTTAAAAGAAAGAATTGACCACCCACTATTTGGTTACTTCCCACTTCCACAACGTTACATTGACGCTATTGCTAACTGGCAAAAAACACGTTACGGTGTTGAAGGCGTTGAAAGAAAACACATCATGTACCAAAACTCTGTTTTAGGTGGTGTTGCATCTTTCGTTTATGCTTACTCACAACCAGGTGATAACATTCTTATCAACCAAACTACATACACAGGCTTCCAAGCAACTGTTAAAGGTTCTGGACGTTTCCTAGTATACTCAGATCTTAAAAAAGATGAAAACGGCATTCCTCGTCTTGATTTAGAAGACATGGAAGCTAAAATCATTGCTAACAACATTCCTATCTTTATCTTCTGTTCACCACATAACCCAACAGGTCGTGTTTGGACTAAAGAAGAAATTGAATCAGTTGTTGAATTATGTGCAAAACATGATGTAATGATTATGTCTGATGAAATCTGGGCTGACTTTATCGTAAATCCAGCTTGCAAACACGTTGCGACTCAATCTGTTTCTGAAACAGCTAAAAAAATCACAATGGGTATGTATGCTCCATCAAAAACATTTAACCTAGCTGGTCTTGTAGGTTCTTACTCATTAATCTACTGCCCAACAATGGCTAGAAAAATAACTAAAGTTGCTACTTCATCTCACTACAACATGGCTAACGTACTTTCAGTATACGCTTTAATCGGTGCATACGAAGGTGGTGCTGAATATGTTGATGAAATGAACAAATACATCAGAAAAAACCAAGAAGAATTAGCTGATTTCTTCCTAAACAAATGCGAAGGTTTAGAAACAGACGTTCCAGATGGTACTTACCTATTATGGGTATCTGTTGAAAAAACAGGTATGGATGTAGGCGATGTTATAGCTAAAATGAAAGAAGTTGGCGTTATCGTAAACGATGGCCGTACTTTCCATGGCAAAACACACTTAAGATTTAACTGTGCTTGCCCAAATAGCTTCATCAAAAAAGCTATCGAAAAACTAACAACAGTTTTTCCACAAAAATAATTTGTAATTAATTATTACTAAAAAAGCCTATCTTTAAAAGATAGGCTTTTTATTTTGTTTAAAATTATTTTATAGTAAAAAAGCAAGCGATACAATCACTTGCTTTTAATTATATATCTTTTTAAATTATAAAATCTTTATAGAATTTAATTCGCCATTTGTAAAGTGATATCCTGCCATAAATCTTTCTTCATCTCTTACAGGAACAAAAACCTCTATGTAATCTCTTGTTTTTGAGCAGCTATTACAGCGATACCTTTTAAGACCTGCCGCGCAAAATCCCGTTGGGATTTCTTTTTTTGATGAAACTGGCTTTAAGTTATCTAAAAAATACTGATAATCACCCACTTCTGGCATTTTTGATGAAACCGTTCGTGGCATAAAATATAATTGTTTTAAAACAATATCTGTATCATTTTTGCAGTCTTTACACCAGCTTGGTCCTGCTTTTTTTAATAATTTATCTAAAAAACCCATAATATAAATCCTTATTCTTTATTATACACTTTTTTGAAATGCCATAATTCTCTCGCACATCATATCTGCTTTTGAAATTCCATCTAATATTTCTTTACTATTCATTGTAAAACGTTTATTTGATGTAAACGTATGTATTCTTTGTCTTTTTCCTTGCACATCAAACTCTAATGCTACCATATTGGAGCCTTCCATAAAGCCTTTTCCTGCTTTAAAATCGTTTACTCTTGGATTTTTTGCTTCACTTAGAGGAAGAATTGTGTATACAAATGGATTGTATTTATAAATAAATGCCATTTGTCCTTTTGTAAAATCCATATAAAAGTTTACTGTTCTGCCATTAAATGTGTAGTTCACAGTAAAACCTGCACTCGCTAAATCTTCTTTTGCTTTTTTTACTTTAGCTTTAAAAAACAAAGTTGGCCCCCATATAGATAAAGCTAGCGGAACAAGCCCAAGGTATGCAAAAACCACACTACCTACTGTTTCTAAAAGGCTAACTATAATTACAAATAATGCAACACAGCCCGCATAAAAGCCCACTGCATATACTGGGTTGATTTTTTTTAATTCTTGTGATGTTTTCATATAAATCTCCATTCTTTTTTAAGTTTTACGTTTTTTAATCCCATTCTGATTTGGTTGCTTCTTCGATTTTTGCTTTTTGTTTTTTAGTTAAAAATATAGCCGGATATATGCCAATAGTAATTCCAATATTTCTTATTATTAAAAATACTATTAATGCAAATATTAAAGATATTATTGAGGAAACCATTTGTGTTAGATATTCTTTAGAATAAATCGAGGAGCCATACATATCAATGTAAAAATCCGTTCTATCTAAATCCTCATTACCATCTGCATTTAATTGGTTTAGTGCTGTATCATTTATCTCTTCATACACCACTTTTCCTATTGGAAGTGTTAAATCATCGTTTGAAATATCTCCGCCATTATAAATAATATTTTCAGTTCTTATAGCTGCCGCTACAAATTCACCTGAGGGAAGTTCGATTTTCATAAGCGATAGATTATCTTGAAACCCACGTCCTCTAGCGAGTGAAAACCCACTATCTCTCTCAAGGCGAATAGTAAAATCGCCATTATGATTTAATATCTCTTCCACACTTTTTAAGTATAAAACATCTTGTGTAGTTGCTTCATCACCTATAAAATTCTCTTCATCGTTTGCCGCTTTAATATAAATGTCATAAACCATATCTGCTATAGTGTTTTCATAGATAAATCCGCCAACTTGCCCGATTCCTAATGAGATTAATATAACTAACGCAACCATAAAAGAAACTCTTCTTCTCATGTTTAATCCCCTTATCTTTATTCATTTTCTCAACTAGTCAAAAATTATACCATATCTTGTAAATTATTTCAATAAAAAAAAGATAAATTTTATTTAAAAATTTATCTTTTTTAATATTTTACACCACTATTTCATATGATGGATTAACATTAACTTTGCCAGATTTATATCTAAAGTGGATATATAATGAAACTAAACTTGCACTAACTATATTAAATATTATTATTGTAATATCTAGTCCACGTAAATTTAGATAAGCTTGCATTAATAGTGTTGCTCCTGTAAGGCATAAAAGGAGGTTTAGCACCCAGTTTTTAACATAAAACGGGCTTCTTTTCCACGCTTCTGGGAATAGTTTTGGTAATCTTAAAACTGATAATGCATTAACTAGCGAAACAATATTTGATATTATAAGTACCCATTTTCCAATTTGGCTAACGTTTATTCCTGAGAATATAATGCCTATATTAATTGTGTATATTGTTAATAAAAAGCCTGTTGGAACATTTGTTTTTGGATTTAGTTTTCCTAAAAAATCCGGAAACCATCCATCTTGGCTAGCTATAGCCATAGGACGAAGGCTTGCTGCCATCATCGAGTTCATCGCAGAGCCTATAGCAAATATTGCCCCACACACTAAAAAGAAATAATATAAAGGCAAAGGTAGTATCATCTGTGCTACTGGTGCAAGATTTCCAGCTGCTAAAACTGTATGTGTTGGAATAACACCACCGATAACTGTTGCCATTAAAGCATATAAAATCGCCACCCCAATAGTTACTGTTATAATAACAAATGGTATATCTTTTTGAGGATTTTTACAATCGGATGAAAACACTGTTATACCTGCGGCACCACCCGTTGCAAATGTTAAGTAGGCTGAGGCTTCTAAAAGACCAACAACACCATTTTCCATAAAGTTTGTTGAAAACAATTCATTTCCAAAGTAGCCACCCCACTGAACTTGCGGAAGACCAAATATAGTGAATATTAAAAGAGCCGCTATTAAAAATTTGAAAATAAAGCTTTGCACTTTCGCTAGCATTTGCACTCCAAAATAATTTAGTAAAACAAAGAAACTTAAAAATCCAAATGCGAAAATTCTCTCAAACTGCATAATAGATGGAGTCATCATTGAAACATATGAAACAAGGCTTATAGCATACATCGATATTGAAGCTGATGAAACTAGCTGTATTGTTTGCATAAACCCTGCAAATTTTGGCCCCACGAATATACTTGTTTGTGTGTAGTATCCGCCTTTTAAAATCATCATTGAGCTAACAAAAATAGTTGGGAAACTTGCAAAAATTGAAAATATAGCCGCTATAACAAAGGCAATATTAACACTTCGCCCCGTCATTCCAAGTGCTTGTATCGACATAACCATTACACCTGCACCTATAATTTGCCCCATCGCAATATTAACAAGCTGTCGTCTGCCTAGAATTTTATTTTCCTGCATTTACTTTCTCCTAAAATTTTATTTATTTTAATATGAATACTATGCTATTATACTACACTTAAGTTATATAATGCAATAAAAAAGCACCAAAAAGGTGCTTTTTTAATTATATTTAAAGCTACATTAAAGGGCTTAGAATTTTAAAGAATATTTGATATAATCTTTTTAAAAGTGGAGTATTTTTAACGTCTAAAAGGCTAACTTCTTTGCTATCTAAAAACATCTCGTTAAAATCAGCTTTTACATCTTTTACTACACTTCCCCCATAAAAACTAACACAGTTTTCATAATGAAGATATAAGGAGCGATAATCCATATTCGCACTTCCCACTATTGCCTGTTTATCATCACAAACATACATTTTAGCATGCAAGAATCCTGGAGTATATTCATAAATTCGAACTCCGCCCTCTAAAAGAGTTTTGTAGTAGCTTTGTGTTATATAAAAAGCATACCACTTATCTGGAACTCCTGGAACTACTATTCTAACATCTGCCCCACTTTGCGCTGCAAGTGTTAGTGAGGTTACCATTTCATTGTCAATAATTAAATATGGAGTAGCTATATAAACATAGTCTGTTGCGCCGTTTATAACATTTAAGTAAGCATTTTCACACACATTATAAGTATCAAGAGGTGTATCGTGGTATGGCTGAATTATTCCATCTGCTTTCCCTTTTACACTTGGTTTATACTTATCATACATTTCCACCTCTTTTGTTACAAACTGCCAAGATTGCAAAAATATATTAGTTAGCCCAAATGTACCCTCGCCATAAAGCCTTACAGCCGTGTCTTTCCATCTGCCAAATTTATTTATTTTATTTATGTATTCATCTGCGATATTAAGCCCACCGCTATAGCCAATATTCCCATCTATCACTGTTAGTTTGCGATGGTCTCTATGATTTAGAATTAGATAATCCCCTATTCTATAGCTCAATTTTATTGGGCTGAAAACTTCTGCTTTTATTCCCATTTTTTGAAGTGTTTTTTCATAATCATCTGGCAGTGTTAATAAAGAGCCAAACCCATCATATAAAACTCTTACATCAACACCCTCTGCCGCTTTTTCTTTTAAAATTTTAAGGATTTCATCCCACATATATCCCTCATCAATTATAAAATACTGCATAAAAATGCTTTTTTTAGCATTTTTTAAATCTTCTAAATAATCAATGAAAAAATCTTCGCCCATTTTATAGTATTTTACAGCTGTATTCTCATACAGCATCCCTTTTGCTATATTTGATAAATACTTTGCCTGTTTTTCAAGATTTGTATCCTTGTCTTTTATTTTTTTTAAAAGATTATCATCTTGAAAAAATAGTTTTTCTGTATCACTTTGGATAATTTCTAGTGTATCTTGATGCCTTTTTGCAAGCTTTCGATTTCCCCAAAAGAAATAAAGTAATGCGCCCGTTACAGGAAAAATAACCATAAAAATAAGCCACAGCATCTTATACGAGGGGTTTAAATTGTCCCGTTCTGCAATATATGCCATTATAACAACACTAAAAAGAGTAAATCCTATGTATATATAAGGGCCTAAAACAATAATATCACTTAAAAATACATACACCCAAACTATTTGAAGAAGTGCTATTAAAGCTATTAAAAACCGTCTTGAAAACAAAAATCTTAAAATTTTATACATTTATTTTCATACCTTACTTTCTATTTATTTTTAAAATACCCAACGGCAAAGGTTCCCGCTCCCACATGATTTCCAACAGAGGCACCTATTGGAGTTACAATAATATTACTACCATTATGATATTTTTTAGATATCGCATCTTTTAAATCATTATACCATTGATTAGTTTTTCCAGTGTAGCCCACTACGCATAACTCCTCTTTGTCCATTCCACCTTTTTCTTCTATTAGTTCTATTGTTTTTTCAATAGCTGGTTTTGCGCCTCTCACCGTTGCCACTACGTCCACTTTTCCCGCAAGAGTAGTTATCGGTTTTAATTGCAAAACACTTCCAAGAAAGCTTTTTGCAGGCGATAGTCGGCCACTTCTTTTTAGATGATTTAAATCATCTATTATAGCAAATGCATCTAATCGCTTTTTATAATCTTCCATTATACTGCAAACTTCTGTGTAAGTTTTCCCTTGTTTAATATAGTGAAGAGCCGTTTCCACCATTAAGCGAATAGAAACAGAGATATTATTCGTATCAATTAAATAAATATCTTCATAATCTATCATATCCCTTGCAATACTTGCAGATTGAAATGTTCCTGAAAGATGAGTGGAAACAAAAATACCTATCACCTTCTCATTATTACTTTTCGCTTTTTCATAAAGCTCTAAAAAAGCTTCTGGAGATGGCTGACTTGTGAGAGTTTGTTTTGCAGTTCTATTTAAATCATAAAAATTTTCGTGAGTGATATTTACCCCTTCTTTATATTCTATTCCATCTATATTAACATTAAGGCTCGCTAGATAAACCCCTTTTTCCTGTGCTTCTTTTAGGGTGAAATCACTTGTTGAATCTGTTATAATTCTAATCATCTTTTCTCTCCTTATTCTACTGTGTAAACACTAGCAGATATAATTTTTATTTCTTCTGTAGGCTTATTATTTGAATCTGTTTCGCTATCACTTATTTCATAAACGATATCAAGTCCTTCATAAACTTGTCCAAAAACAGTGTGAACATAATCAAGATATGCAAGGCCTCCAACTTCTTTATAAGCCGTTATCACTTCTTGTGAGTATCCTTCTGCTTCCATTTTTGATATATCGCTGTCGCTAATAGAATTTTGCGAAGTTGCCACTATAAAAAACTGACTGCCATTTGTATCCTCGCCTGAATTTGCCATTGATAGAGCCCCTGTATAGTTGTGCAGATTTTCAGAAAATTCATCTGCAAATTTTACTCCAAAAACACTTTCTCCCCCAGTTCCCGTTCCTGTTGGATCACCACTTTGGATAACAAAATCTTTTATTACTCTGTGAAAAATAACATCATTATAATATCCATTTTCAATATGAGTGATAAAGTTTTCTGTAGCAAGAGGCGCCTCCTGTGTAAACAAAAGAACTTTTATTGTTCCCACAGACGTAACAATTTCTGCAACGGTATCCCCTGCTTGTGGAGCTTTTAATTGGATAGAGCTACTAGTGGTTTCTATCGTATCATTGTAAACTTTTTCCTCCTGGCTACACCCTGTAAGATTTAAGGCTAAAAAAGCACTAAGAGACACCCCTGTAATAATTTTTAGTAGTTTTTTCATAAATTTGTCCATTCTTCTTTTATTTTTATCATATCGATGTATAAACATTATATCATCAATTTGTAAAAAAACTATGATTAAATGGGTATTTTTTTAAAAACATTATCTTTTTATAATAGCTTGTTTATAATTTTTTCACAGTGAATTTGTTGACAAGGTAGATATTTTTGGTGTAATATATAGGTAAGAAAAACTTACACATATTTTTAAAGTATGTTTTAAGAAAGGATTTAAACTGAAATGACTGATATAAATAATGAATTCGAAGAGTATTCACCTAACATTTTAACACTTACAGACGAAAACAATGAAGCTCACCAATTTGATGTAATCGATGAAATTGAGCATAATGAAGAGAGATACATAGCGGCAGTTCCATACTACGAGGATGAATCAAAAGCTTTAGAAGAAGAGCCTGTTTTATTAATTTTTAGAATAGGTGAGCCTGATGAAGAAGGCCTTGAAACTTATGATATAGTTGATGATGATGAGGAATTTTTCGAAGTTGGTGGTATATTCCAATCTCGCCTTGAGGAAATGTTTGATATTGAAGAATAAAATATTTTTTTAATTTTTTTATTTGAAAAATGGAATATTTTTTTATATCTTGCATATAATATTAGCAAATAACAATCCTGCCTTGTGCGATAAATATGTGACTATTTTTAATCCTACACTCATATAATCGGAGGCTCGGGTCCGGCCTTGGATTGCAGACCTCCCCCACTGGGGAAGAAGGGAGCATGAAACGGTGGCAGAGCATATCCATCCTTGCTAACAAGCGGGGTTTTGATATAGTCCATACGGCCAGGCGGGTGTTATTATAAATTAAAAAACCTACCTTTGTGTAGGTTTCTTTTTTTAATTTAATGAATTTTAAAAAATATAAAAAAGGAGCTTTTAACATATGAGTTTTAATGAGAGAACTTTAATGGTTTTTAATGAAAACGACTATAATAAAATCACTGATAATCATATTTTAATCGCAGGTGTTGGCGGTGTTGGTGGCGCTGTTTTAGAGTGCCTTGTTCGTTTTGGGATAAAGAAAATATCGATTATAGATTTTGACACTGTCGATGTTTCAAATTTAAACAGACAAATTATTTCAAACACAAAAAACATCGGCGAATTAAAAACCAAGGTTTCAAAAGAAAGAGCTCTTTTAATTAACCCAAATATTCAAATCAACACTTATAACACCTTTTTAACAAAAGATAATTTAGATTTTATTTTGGATTTAAAACCTGATTATATAATAGATGCTATAGATAATGTAACGGCGAAAATCGCCCTTATTAATCTTGCTCATAATAATAATTTAAATATTATTTCAAGCATGGGAACTGGCAATAGATTTTCTGTAAATGGCTTTACTATAGATAGTATTGAAAAAACTTCTGGCAATGGGTGCGGACTATCAAGAGTTTTAAGAAAAGAGCTTAAAAAGCAAGGAATTGTAAATCACACCTGCCTTTTTAATACCTTTCCTTCGAAAACTAAGGCTGTTAATTCCTCTTTTGGAAGAAATGCCCCAGGAAGCACACCTTTTGCACCAAATATTGCAGGAATTATGATTGCACAGTATGTTTGCGAGGAACTTCTTAATATATGAATTTATTAAAAAAACAATAAGCCGAGCAGAGCTCGACTTATTGTTTTTGAGATATATGAATAAAGGAAAAGGGATAGCTTATTAAATAAGATATTATGTATCTTATATTATTTAGTAAAATAATAATTTCACTATTTTTATTGCTGATATTCAGCTTTTATCTTATGTATTAATCTTAATATATATGGGTATTAAAGTCAATATACATACTTTACAAAAAAGTTTTCTTTTTTTTTACACTTTAGAAACATTTAGAATTTAGCCCTCCCCCTTTTTTCATCATTTATACATTTTTTATACATTCGCAATACACATCTTTAGAGTAGAATATAGGTAAGCTAATTTCATAGCCTGTATTGTAAAAATCGAGTGGTGACGATGATTATAATACAAAATACAGCATCCGCTGTATTATTCTCCTCTAAAACTTTATACAAACGTGGCAGATTACATAATCTGCCACGTTTGTTTTTTATTATATTTTTTATATTACTGCCAATACTACTCCCTAAGGCTTAAAAACCTTATTTAAATGAAAGGAGTAGTGTCGTGATTAAAAAAAGCTTTAAATTTTTATCTCTCCCATTTTTTACAGTCGTTGGACTATTTTTATATTTTAATGCTATTATCCCTTCCACAGTTTACGTAATGCAAGGAAGTGAAGTTAAAATAAAATCACTTCCTATGATAACACTATCTAAAACCCTTGATTCCACCGAGCAAACCGTTTCATATAATAATGATGAATCTATAAACTACAAGGCAAAACTTTTAGGGGCTATTCCTATAAAAGATGTTGTTATTTATTCTATGCCTGAAATGCATGTTAGTGTGTCAGGCGAGCCTTTTGGAATAAAAATGTTTTCAGATGGAGTTATGATAGTTGGGTTTTCTGATATTAAAACTCCCACGGGCTATAAAAACCCCGCCTCTACTGCAGGGCTTTCTATGGGCGATATTATAACTACTATGAACGGCGAAGATATTAAAAGCAAAAGTGATATTGAAGCTGTTATTTTAAAAAACCAGAGTGAGCCTATCTTAGTTGAGTATATCAGAGACGGCAATATTCATTCCACTATGCTTTGTGCCTCCTACGACGTTGACACGAAAGTGTATCGCACAGGAATGTGGGTTCGCGATTCTTCTGCAGGAATTGGAACAATGACCTACTATGATCCAATAAACTCTACTTTTGCCGGCCTTGGGCATGCTGTAAAAGATGTTGATACTGGTGAAATTATTCCGCTACTTTCTGGCGAAATTGTCCCTGTTAATATAACAGGGGTGGATAAATCCTCTTCTGGTGAAGCCGGAGAATTAAGGGGCACTTTTATGACGAGTATTCCAAGTGGCAAATTATTAAAAAACTGCGACACTGGAGTTTATGGCACCACATATTTTATAAAGGATGATAATATGTTCCCCCTTGCCTCTTCTAGTGAAATTGTTGAAGGAACGGCTTATATTTACACAACTATAAACGGCACTACTCCAACAAAATATGAAATTGAAATTGAAAAAGTATCACTTAATTCGCAAACAGACACAAAAAATATGGTGATTAAAATAGTGGACAGAGAGCTTTTAGCCCTAACTGGGGGTATCGTTCAAGGAATGAGCGGAAGTCCTATCGTGCAAAATGGAAAATTAATCGGCGCCGTCACTCATGTTTTTGTAAATGATCCTACTCGTGGGTATGGGATTTTTATAGAAAATATGATTGAGAGTGCAGAAAGTATAGCAGAGTAAACAGAAGTGTTAGCCAAAAATATCTTGAACATATCAAGATAAATAAGGCTAACACTTTTTCATTGATGGACTAGAAAGTGAAAAGTATAATATAAATAGTACAGAAAATCTTTGTTATTCTTTGGTTTGTTTGACTTATGGATAATGGGAGATTGTTTATATACCCTTTAGCAAACTTGAAATATAGTTGACGATTTTTATGACAAGTTTTATTTGCAAAGTTCTTGACAAGTTTACTTGGTATATGTTATTATAGTGTTGCAAAGAAAACTTTGCAACACTATAATAACTGAAAAGGAGCAACTTATGAAAAGAGAAGAAATACTTAATAAAGCAAAAAAAGAAAACAAATTTGCTGATGAATGGAAAGTAGATGTGTTAAAAAATTCAAATATTGTGGCATTGATTTTATTAGTAACAATTATAGGCGTAATGTTAATTCTAAGTATGGTACAATACTTTAGAACAGGAACGTCATTTGCAAATCCTTTTATTTTTGTCTTTCAATTA
Organism: uncultured Oscillospiraceae bacterium; assembly: GCA_964369205.1. Lineage (GTDB taxonomy): Bacteria > Bacillota > Clostridia > Oscillospirales > Ruminococcaceae > RGIG3102. Next base: position 28,106 of record CAYJEK010000025.1, read on the forward strand.
GTTTCAGTACTGACAATACAATCATTTACTAAGTATTGTTACAGTAAAAAAACCTTTGAAATAGTAATTGCAGTCATTGCGTTAATTAGTGCTATATGTGTTGCTATCTTTTTGATATAATTGAGGTTTGAAAATGAAAAAAGATAAAGAAAGTAAACTTGTTTTACAAAATAGACTAAAGGAAACACGCACTGAGCAGAAACTATCTCAAACCGAACTTGCCGATATGGTAGGTGTATCAAGAAACACTATCAGTTCTATCGAAACAGGACAATTTAATCCAACAGCAAAACTTGCTTTAACACTTTGCATTGCACTTGAGAAGAAATTTGAAGATTTATTTTATTTTGAATAAAATGAGCAT
>CAYJEK010000026.1:0-28025 GCA_964369205.1 uncultured Oscillospiraceae bacterium
CTGTTTTTGGTTTTTCATCAAAACCTGTAGCAATAACTGTTATTCTAACTTCATCCACTAAATTTGTATCAAAAGCTGCACCCCAAATAATATTTGCATCAGGATCTGCTGCTGATGTTATTAATGTTGCCGCTTGTTCTACCTCTTCAAGGCCTATATCAGGAGAAGATGTGATAGAAATAATAACGCCTCTTGCTGAATTAATACTAGTTTCAAGCAGTGGGCTTTGAATAGCCATGTGAGCTGCTTCCTCTGCCTTATTATCACCTACACCTCTACCAACACCCATATGAGCATGGCCAGCATCTTTCATAACGGCTTTAACGTCTGCAAAGTCTAAATTGATAAATGCATGTGTATTAATAAGTTCTGATATTGATTCAACACCTTGTCTTAAAACATTATCAGCAATTTCAAAAGCATTAACAAGTGTAATTTTTTCCTCACTCGCATACTTTAATCTTTCATTTGGGATAACTATTAAGCTATCAACATTTTTTAGTAAATTAGCGATACCATTTTGAGCTGTATTCATCTTACTTCTGCCTTCAAAATTAAAAGGCTTTGTTACAATACCAACTGTTAGTATACCTTGCTCTTTTGCAAGTTCTGCTATAATTGGAGCTGAGCCTGTCCCTGTGCCACCGCCCATACCAGCTGTTATAAACACCATTTGAGCACCTTTTAAAGCTGCTGCAATTTCATCTTTGCTTTCTTCTGCTGCTCTTTGACCTATATCTGGATCAGAGCCTGCGCCTCTTCCTTTTGTAAGCTTTGCACCTAATTGAATTTTTTGAGTAGCTTTTGATGCTAAAAGAGCTTGAGCATCTGTGTTCATTGAAATAAATTCAACACCCTTCATTCCGCTCACTATCATTCTATTAATAGCATTTCCGCCACCGCCACCTGCGCCGATTACCTTAATATTTGTAACATTTTGCATTTCTTCGTTTAAAAAATAGCTCATTTTATATCTCCTCCATTAAAGGTTTATTTTAATTCATATAATATTTAATTGTATCAAATTTTCATTAGTTTTTCAATGATTTTTTTGTTAAAATCTGATAAATATTTATTTTGTTATCTATAATAATGTACTGATATCAACATTTGGTTTAAAAACTGCCTCTCCAGCCTTTGTTGCATCTAAAATTCCGGTTTCTGTTTCTTCTAATTCATTTTCTATAACATAGTTTGATAATTGTAATTTGTAATCTAAATCAAGCATAGTTCCAAGCTGAATTACTATTCTATTATCATACACTACTTGGATATTAACAACTGAGTCTATATATATTTCTTTCATTTTATTATAGCCATTATTTTCTATTATTTCTCTTATATCTATAGCAAGCTCTATAACCTCTTCATCATTTATATCAGCTTTTATGCCAAACAAATCGCTAGGTTTTACAGCTTGTGAAGTTAGGTGTTTTAAGCTTTGTGAATATATATCATATTTTGTAACGTCTATACCACTATCCTCTTTATCAACTATTAAATAGTAAGTCATAACAGCATCCTCAACTTCTATTGAAATAGTATCCGGCAAAGAATATTTAACATCAACTTTATCTATATACGTAAAATCTTCATATATTTTTTCTTCTAATAAATTAATATCCACTGTAAAAAGGCTAATATCAGGAGGAATATCACAATATGCAATTAATTCCTCTTCGCTATACCTCTCACTGCCCTGTGCCTCAACATTTCTTACAACAAAAAGTACTCTTACTGAAATTACAGCACATATTATAAGAAGTAAACTTGAAAGAATAAAGACTGTTAAAAATTTTTCATTTTTTCTTTTTCTCTCTAATTTCCTTGGCGAAAATTCAACAGCGTTGCTAGGTTTTTCACTCAAAGCAGACGACTTTTTTGTCGCCTGCTTTTTGCTATTTCTTTTTTCTTCTTTAATTTTTGCCAATTTATTCTCTCCTAATATCTGCTCCAAGTTCAGAAAATGTTTTTTCTAAGGCTTCGTAGCCTCTATCTATATGAAAAACTTCCCTTACAATACTTCTTGTATCGTGTGCTAATGCTAATACAACAAGAGCCGCACCTGCTCTTAAATCTTTTGCTATTACTTCTGATGGAATTTGTTTTTCGCCTTTTGTTTGTATATAGGTGTTATTTTTAACATAAGCTTTAATTCCTAAAGCTAAAAAGCCATCTAAATACGAAAACCTATTTTCAAATATAGTTTCTTTTAATCTAAAAACTCCATCATTATTCACCATAGCAGCTGCTAATAAAGGGCCCATATCTGTTGCAAAGTCTGGGTAATATCCAGTTGAAACGGTTAAATCTATTTTTGATGGTTTGCTTCTTGTAATATATAAATTATCTAGTATTTTTTGTATTTTACAACCACTTTGCATAACATATTTTTCAAAATCTTGCATATACTTATGAGGATAATTTTTTATATAAACTCTTCCTCCGCAAGCATTAACTGCTGATAATATAGTGGCGGCAAATATCCTATCTGGTATTAACTTATGAGTTGCACCAGATAAACTTTTTCTACCTTTTATAATTATTGTTCCATCGCCTTTATTTTCAATTTTTGCTCCTGCTTTAATTAAAAATGATATTAAATCATCAACTTCAGGCTCCTTTGCACAACCATGTAAAACTGTTACACCATTTGCAGTAACTGCTGCCATAATTAAAGTTTGAGTTGCGCCTACACTTGGAAGTTTTAATCTATAAACTGTTCCAACAAGTCCAAATCTTGGAGCCGTTACGATAATTTCATTATCATTAAACTCTATTGTTGCTCCCATTCTTGAAAGTCCGTCTAAATGAATATCTATTGGCCTTTTTCCAATATTACATCCCCCTGGCATAGAAACAGATACTTTTCCATACCTATATAAAATAGGAGCAATATACAAAACACTAGATCTCATCTTACTACAAAAATTATCAGACAATTTATACTTCCCATTTTTATGGTAATGTATTACAACACCCTCGTTTGTGTGTGTAACAAGCCCGCCCAGATACTTTATAATACTAATTGAAGTTTTAACATCTTCAAGATTTGGCAAATCTTTAATAACACTCTTAGTATCCAGCATTATACTCGCCGCAAGTATTGGCAAAGCTGAATTTTTAGCTCCGGGAACAGTTACCGTTCCTTTTAATCTCTTGCCTCCTGATACAATAAATTTATCCACATCATCACCTCATTATAAGTTATGATATGCATAAAATTATTTTAGTGTTAATTATAAAGGTAAATTATTATATATAATTTCTAAGCAGTTTTCATTATATGCTTTGTGTGCATTTTCTCCCATTTTAATAATTTTATTTGGATTACTATATAATTCATCGAAGGCTTTTGTAATACTTAATTTATTTAAATCTTTTTCCTCTAATAAAATAGCAGCATTTAAATCTTCTAGCACTTTACCATTATAATACTGATGATTTTCACTAACATTTGGTGATGGTATTAATATACTAGCCTTTTTCATAGCTGCAATTTCAGCTATTGTTAAAGCACCACAACGAGATATAACTATATCTGCAGCAGCCATATATTTTGGAATATCATAAAGGTATTCAAAAACAAAAACATTTTCATTTTCTTTTATATTATTTTCTTTTAAAAAGGCTTTAAAATCTCCATTATCATATTTTCCAACTATATGATAGTGCACTATATCTTTATTATTTTTATTATGTAAAACAAGATTTTTCATTGCATTATTTATCATTAATGCTCCAAGAGAACCACCAAAAGATAAAACTACTGTTTTATTTTTTACATTTAATTCTTCTCTTGCCTTTTCTTTATCGGCTGTTAATATCTCTTTTCGCACTGGATTATATGAAACTATACAATCAGAAGGCTTTGCCATATATTTTGCCGCCTCACTTGCCGCAACAAAAACTCTATCTACTTTTTTTGATAAAATTTTATTAGTTATGCCAGCGAATGCATTTTGCTCGTGAATAGCTGTTTTTATCCCTTTTTTTGCAGCCGCTAAAAGAATTGGCCCCGTTACATATCCACCTGTACCAATAACAAGGCTCGGCTTTACCTCTTCTAAAATTTTATTCGCATTTTTATTTGCAAATAACAAATTATATACTGTTTTTATATTTCTTTTTATATTATTTAAATTAAGCCTTCTTTGAAACCCTGTAACTTCTAAATGATAGAATTTATATCCTGCCCTTGTTACAATGTCGTATTCCATTCCATCTTGTCTACCCACAAAAACGATATTAGCAGCCTTATTTTTTTCTTTTATAAAACTTGCAATAGCAAGTGCTGGATTAATATGACCTGCTGTTCCACCGGCAGCAATAATTATATTCATAATTATAATAATTCCTTTCTTTAAAAATCACATATATTCTTAAATCTTATTATAAATCTTCTTTAGGGGCTAAATTTGCATACCTTGAAACAGATAAAACTATCCCCATTTCCGCAAGTAGCATCATTAAAGATGTTCCGCCTTCTGAAAAGAACGGCAAAGAAATACCTGTGTTTGGAACAGTGTTTGTGGCAACGGCAATATTTAAAAATGCTTGAATTGTTATTTGAGATATTATTCCAACAACCATCATTGCGCCAAATCTATCCTTTGCTTTAACCGCTATATAAAACCCTCTATATAAAAGCATTAAAAATAAAATTATAACAATCATTCCACCAATAAATCCAAGTTCTTCGCAGATAACCGCAAAAATAAAATCGTTTTGAGGCTCTGGCAAATGAAGATGTTTTTGCCTTGAATTACCGAGTCCAAGCCCAAATAATCCACCACTTCCAATGGCTAAAAGACTTTGATAACTTTGATATCCACTTCCTTGTAAATCACTTTCAGGATTTAGCCAAGATTCAATACGGCTTGATGCATAAGAAATCGACTCTGGAAAAACTAAAAGAACTACTACTACTACAGCAACTACAAACCCAATTGCTAATATAAACCATTTTATATCACTTCCGCCAACGAGCATCATAACACCAGCAATACAAGTTATAATAACCATCGCTGATAAGTGAGGCTGTAAAAATAAAAGAGATAAAATAGTTCCTAAAATTATAACAAAAGGAAGTATTCCATATCGAAACTCCTTAATTTTATTATAATTTCGCTCAATTAATTTTGCAAAAATTAAAATTAGAGAAAATTTTGCAATTTCAGAAGGCTGAAAAGAGCCAACACCTGGAATTATAATCCATCTTGAAACACCACTGATAACCTGCATAAATAAAACTACTATTAGTAAAATAATAACAACGAAAAACAATGCCATATCATATTTTCTTAAAATTCTATAATCAATTCTTGAAACACCGAATAAGAAGCCTAATCCTAAAGTGGCATAAAGTATTTGATCTCGTATATAATGAAGACTATCATCAAATGAATATATAGCTTTAACATAGCTTGCAGAATAAAGCATTATAAGCCCAAACCCTAAAAGTGTGAGAGTTATTATTAATATTGGTGCATCTACGCTAAATCCCTTATCTGTAAACCTAAAAAATTCTCTTATATCAAATCTTTTTTTAGTTTTCTTTGCTTTTATTGCCAAAATATATCTCCTTTTGTAATTTTATCCTAGATACATATATAAGTAAGCTAAGTATACAAACATTGTTGTAACAAAGCTAAAAACTGTAACTATTTTAACTTCGCTCCATCCACTCATCTCAAAATGATGGTGAATAGGGCTCATTTTAAAAATTCTTTTCCCTTTTGTAATTTTAAAGTATGAAACTTGAATAACAACACTCATTGCCTCAACTATGTATAAAGCACCCATTAAAACTAATATTTCTGGCCTATTTATTGCCCATGCCATACCAACTACAGCTCCACCTAAAAACATACTACCCGTGTCGCCCATAAAAACTTTTGCAGGATAGAAGTTCCAAAATAAAAATCCTACACAGCCACCAGCGAGTGCTGATGAAAATAAAGCATTTGCAAAAAAACTATAGCTAAGTGATATAACCATAAACCCTATTGCTACTATAAATGTTATAGATGAGCAAAGGCCATCTATACCATCTGTTAAATTAACAGCATTCACAAGGAATATTATCCCTAAAAACATTAGTGGATAGTAAAAATATCCTATATCATATATTCCTATAAAAGGAATGTCAACCCAAGTAGAAATGTGTCCAACTAAGCTTTGCAAACCTAGAAAAACAGCAGTTATTATAACTTGTGCTACTATTTTATATCTTGCTTTCAGACCAAGGTTTCTTTTTTTAACAACCTTTACATAATCATCAACAAAACCTACAAGCCCATATGCAAGACTTGAAAAAATAGTGATACCAAGACTTAGCGACTGGTCTGATAAAGTTTGCATTAATTCTTCTGGCATTGCTTCTCTTAGGATATAAAGCCCAACTGTAACAGCTACTATTATCCCTAAAATAAACATTACACCGCCCATAGTTGGAGTGCCTTGCTTTTCCTTGTGCCAAGATGGACCTTCTTCTAATATTGTTTGTCCAAATTTTAATCTTCTAAGTGCTGGTATAAGGAAAAAACCACTCAGCATTGTTATTAAAAAAGCCACTAAAGCAGCTATTAAAAACGAGGTCCTAATCACTTTTCTATCTCCTTGTAAACTGTTTTTATAATATCTTCAAAAGCCATTCCGCGACTAGCTTTAAATATTATAGCATCATCTTTTTTTATATTTTTTATTAAGTAATTAGAAAGCTCTTCTTTTCTTTTAAAAGAAATAGCATCACCTAAAAACCCTTCTTTTATATATTCGGCTCCTTTTCCATAAACTAAAAGTAAATCAATGCCTTTTTCTTTTGCATACTGCCCTATCTCATAGTGAAGTTTATTTGAATCATCACCAAGCTCTAGCATATCCCCTAAAACGGCTATTGTTCTTGTTTTTTTAATATCCATTAAAGCATTAATACTAGCTTTCATTGAATCAGGAGATGCATTATAGCAATCCTCAATAAAAATTATATCATTCTTTTTTACTATATTTTGTCGCATACCGCTTATTTTGTAATCTTTTAAATTTTTTATAACTTCAAGATGATTAAATCCAAAACTTACTCCCACTAAATAAGCACTTAATGCATTTAAAACATTATGGGTTCCAACTGCCGGTATTTCTGCTTTAAATTCGCCTCTTTTTTTATCAGCTATAATAAAATTTGATTTCAAACCACTTATTACTATATCTTTTGCATAAACATCTGCACTTTTATCCTCTATTGCATAATAAAAAACATTTTTTGGATTTTCTACTTTAACTTCTTTTAAAAATTCATCATCTTTATTTAAAATTAATATTCCGTCTTTATCCATTCCATCGCAAATTTCCATTTTTGCCTTTAAAATATTTTCTCTTGTTTTTAAATGCTCAAGATGTGAAATACCAATATTAGTTATAACACTAACATCAGGTTTTACAGCTAACGATAATTTACTTATATCATTTAAAGCGCTCATACCCATTTCTAAAACTATCATTTCATCATCTTTTGATATTTTATAAACAGTTTTTGGAAGACCTAATTCGTTATTATTATTCCCCTCACTTTTAATTGTTTTTAAAAATGGAGAAACTGCTGCATAAATAAAATCCTTTGTTGTTGTTTTTCCAACAGAGCCTGTTACAGCTATTTTTTTAATATTATAATTTTCAATATAGTTTTTTGCCATAAGAATATTTGTATCTAAAACACTATCTACAATTAACAATTTATCTTTTGGAATATCCTTTATATCATTTTGTGAAACAACAAGTTTTGCGCCTTTTAAAATACTTTGATTCGCAAAATCTTCTCCGTTCACCCTCTCGCCTTGTATAGCTAAAAAAATGCTATCTTCGCTCACTTCTCTTGAGTCTTGGGTGATTTTATTTATTATAGTATCTTTTTTAACATTATAAAATCCATTTGTTAATTTTGATAATAAAATATCTTCCATATCTAATAACCGTTCCTTCAAATTTTATTTATTATAATTTTCCATATATTTTTTAACTATCATACTTTCATCAAGATAAACTGTTATCCCATCTAAAACTTGATAATCTTCATGTCCTTTTCCACAAAGAATAAGTACATCCTCATATTTTAACATATCTAGAGCTAAATTAATAGCTTTTCTTCTATCAATCTCACTTAAATACTCTATATTATTTCTTTTAAAATAATCAGATGTTTCATCTAATATTTTTTGTGGATTCTCACTCCTTGGATTATCGCTTGATACTATTATAAAGTCTGCATATTTTGCAGCTGAAATCGCCATTGGCTCTCTTTTGCTAGGATCTCTATCACCAGCACACCCGAATAAAACATAGAATTTACCACTTACAAAAGGACGAAGACTTGATAAAACATTTTCAAGGCCATCTGCTGTATGAGCAAAATCTCTTATAACTGTGAATGGCTCTTTTACTAATATTTCGCATCGACCTTTAACTCCTCTTACTTCGCTTAATGCGCTCCCCACTTCATCAAAATTAAAATCTTGTGAGTAAACACTGAGTGAAGCTGCCATAGCATTATAAGCTGAATATTCTCCGGGCATTGGAAATTCTACTCTTTTTATATTATTTTCTCCAACAAATATAAATTTTGTTGAATTTTGAGTGTATTGAATTTGCTTTGCTGTAAAATCTGCCATATCACTTTTTGCAGAAAATGTATATATTTTTTTATTTTTAAATTTTTCTACTACTTTTTTTCCATATTCATCATCTATATTAACTATTACATTTTTTGAATTTTCAAAAAGCATACATTTTGCATCAAAATAGTTTTCCATTGTTTTATGATAATCTAAATGATCCACTGATAAATTCATAAAAACCCCTGTTTCAAATTCTACACCATAAAGCCTATCTTGAATAAGCCCCTGTGAAGACACTTCCATAACAACAAACTCGCAATCAGATTTATGCATTTGAGAAAATAATGCATGCAAATCAAATGCCTGTGGAGTTGTAAATTTTGCAGGGATAATTTGCTGATCTATCATATTGTGAACAGTTCCAAGTAGCCCCACTTTTTTTCCCATTTGTTCTAATATATCCTTAATTAAAAAGCTAACTGTTGTTTTCCCATTTGTTCCTGTAACACCTATTATTTTTAATTTTTTACTTGGATTATTAAATAAATTTGAGCACATTAAAGCATAAGCTTTTCTTGAATCTTTTACTATTATTTGATTCGAAAATCCTGTGTCGTATTCGCAAACTAATAGAGAAACACCTTTTTCTATAGCCTCTTTTGCATACTTATGTCCATCGAATTTTAATCCTTTACTACAAATAAACACACAACCTTCTCTTATTTTTCTTGAGTCATCTGTTATAAAATCTGTATCAAAATCTTTTATACTTCCCTCATATTCAACATTTGATAGTATATTTTGAATATTCATCGACACATTCCTTTCTTTTCTTACTCAGCATAATCCGATGCTGCAAGTTGCAGTGTTACTGCAGTTCCAAGTGGAACTTTATCTCCTGCATTTAAGCTTTGAGATAACACATTTACGTTTGAAAGTGATGCTGATGCACCAGATTCCTTATAATTCAGCCCTGCTTGCTCAAGTTTTGAAATTGCTTGAGTGGCACTTAGCCCCACAACATCTGGTACTTCAACCATTATTGGATCACTCACCTCGGTGTATAAAATAACCGTTGTTCCTTTAACTTCTCTTTTTCCACCCACTGGAAATTGAGATTCAATATTTGTGCCACTTCCAATAGTTCTAACATCAAATCCTGCTCTTTGAAGAGTTGCAGTTGCCTCTGATAGAGTTTCCCCTGTTACATCTGGGATTGTTATTGGAGAAGTAGACAATTCTGATTGAGAGAATTCTTGCTCTACACCAAGATACGGCAACACATCTCCCATTAAAGCACCTACAACTGGCCCTGCTAATATACCTCCATAATAAGAGTATGAGTTTGGATCATCGAAATAAACAAGTATAGCAACTTCTGGATCATCCATTGGAGCTACGCCCACAAAGGAAGCTATGTAATCCTCTTCTTCGCCTTCTGCTTCTACTGTGTCAAGCTTTTGACTCGTACCACTTTTTCCGCCAACTCTGTATCCTCTATTATATACGTGCATAGCATTTCCACCTGGCAATGCATTTTGCTCTAGAATACTAGCTACTGCTGATGAAACTTCTTCACTCACTACCTGTCTTTTCACCTCAGGAGTTAAATTTTCAACTATATTACCCTCTTCATCAGTTAAAGCTGAAACAACGTGAGGCTGAACTAGATTCCCTCCATTAACGGCTGTAGAAACAGCTGTTAGCATTTGAATAGGTGTAATTTTATTTGTTTGGCCAAAGGCTGATGATGATACATCAACTATATCTAAAGTTCCTTCTTCGTGGTGAATACTATTCGCTTCACCCGGTAAATCTATTCCTGTTTTATCAGCTAAACCAAAGGCTGCAAAATACTCATAAAATTCATCTGTTCCAAGGCTTTGCCCCATTTGAATAAAGGCAACATTACAAGAGTTCATAAGAGCTTGTGAAAATGTTTGAACACTGCCAACGTGATAGCCTGAGTTTGCACAGTTCATTGTATGCGGTCCTACTTGTATACTACCATTACACACAAATGTGCTATTTAAAGTAAAGTTTCCGCTATCTAAAGCCGCAGAAGCTGTTACTATTTTAAAAACTGAACCCGGCTCATATAAATCACTCACCGCTTTATTTTTCCACTGGGCATTTTGTGCTGCACTAATAGCGGCTCTTCTCTCCTCTTCATCTTCTATAGCATACACTTCGGTCGCTATTTCTTCATCATATATAGTAAATGGATCGTTAGGATCAAATTTTGGAGTTGTTGCAAGGCCTAAAATTGCACCTGTATTAACATCCATAGCTATTGCTACTGCACCATTTTGAACATCGTGAAGCTCTGAGTTAAGCTCTAGATGTTTTTCTAGATAGTGCTGAATAGTTTCATCTATTGTCGTTACAAGGCCATAGCCATCTTGCGCTTCTACTACCACTTCATATCCAGAGCCTATATCATCTCCATATGCATTTTGAGCTGAAACGATAACACCTGTTGTTCCAGCAAGTTCTTCTTCATAATATGATTCAAGTCCTGCAAGCCCTTGATTATCAACTCCCGTAAACCCAAGAATTGTAGATGCAAAATCTCCATAAGGATAATATCTTGTGTAAGATTCTTGAAGATAAATTCCTTTAAATTTTAATGTTCCATCTTCATTAGTCACCGCTTCTCGAACAAGATCTGCCACCGGCTTTTCAACTTTTGATTTTAAAAGCCTATAATAGCTATCAGTGTATGAAAGCTGTTCTAAAATAAAGCTTTCTTCAACTTCTAAAATAGGAGCTAAAACTTGCGCCATCTCCTCGTGTATCTTTCTAGTTGCTTCTTCATCATCTTTTATAGCTATATCTGCCGGTGAAATTGTAACATCCCATACCGTGATATTTTGAGCTAGCACTTTCATATTTGAATCATATATAGTTCCCCTATTCGCGGTTATATACGTCTCGTCTAATTGAACACTGCTCGCTTTTAATTTATATTCCTCGTGCTGTATAATTTGAATATTATACATTCTAAATGCTATATAACTTACAAACAATATAAAAGGTATGGTTACAAGCCATATCCTTTTTCTCATATCATTCGTTAACGCATTATTTTTTTTATTTCTTACTATTCTAGCCATTTATTCTTTAATCTCTCCAGATATATAAATATTCAGCCTTACTCATATAACACTAACTTGAATTATACTCGTAAGGCTAACCTTTTAATTAATAATATTTTTTTATGGTAATAAATATGACAATATTGGTTGTACAAAAACATTTACTTTGTCAGTGAAGCTTTCACTTGATTTTTGAATTGAGTTTTCTGTTTCTAAATTAACATAAGAAACTTGATAATTTTCAAGCTTTGTATAACCTAGAGTATTAACAGCATAATCCTCAACTTGATCTAGACTGAATCTGCCCTCTAAGGTAAGTTCTAGATAGCTTTTTTCACCTTCTAGTTGTAGTATTGTATCATTAACATCTGCAATTTTAGAGCTATAATCTGCTACAGCTGCATTTGATGATATAACAGCTATCGCAAGAGAAATCATAACAGCCATAGACACAACATTAACTAAAACCCTACTAAACATAAATTTTGGTTTTACTTTTATTGCTTTAGCTGGTTTTGATTTTTCTCTTGGCATCCTTTGAGGAGACATATCCTCGTATATAGATAAATCATATGCAAGATTTTTATATTCCATTGCAGTTTAACTCCCTTTAAATTTTTTCTATAACTCTTAACTTTGCCGAACGTGAACGGCGATTTTCTTCTTGTTCTTCTTCTGATGGTTCTATAGGTTTTCTAGTTATAAGTTTCGCCTTAGCTTTGCCTCCACATATACAAATAGGTAATTCTTTTGGACAAGTACACTCTATAGATAATTCTTTAAAATACTGCTTTACTATCCTATCTTCTAGAGAATGGAAAGTTATAATAGCCATTCTTCCATTTTCATTAAGCATTTCAAAAAACACATCTAAGGCATCTTTTAAAGCTCCTAGCTCATCATTAACAGCTATTCTTAAAGCTTGAAATGTTTTTCTTGAAGGATTCTTTGCTTTTCTTCTTTGAGCTGCAGGATATGCACTATTTACTATTTCAGAAAGCTGAGAAGTTGTTGTAATTTCTGTGTGTTCTCTATAAGCTATAATTTTTTTAGCTATTCCATAGGCAAACTTTTCTTCACCATATAATCTTAATATATCTATTATTTCTTGAAGTGAGTAAGTATTTACTATTTCAGAAGCTGTAAGCCCTTCTTTACTCATTCTCATATCTAAAAATGCTTCTTTTGAGTATGAAAATCCTCTTGATTTTTCATCTAACTGAAAGCTTGATACTCCAAGATCTAATAAAACTCCATCTATTTTTTCCACACCTTCTTTTAAAAGTGCTTCTTTTGCATATCTAAAATTAGTTTTTATAACTTTAGCTGGCATACCTTCTAATCTTTTAGTTGCCACTTCTACTGCATCAGGATCTTGATCTAATCCATATAATTTACCCGATGTTAGCCTTTTTGATATTTCATAAGAATGTCCTGCGCCTCCGCAAGTGCCATCTACGTATATTCCATCTTCTTTTATATTAAGCCCGTCCATACACTCTTCGAGTAAAATTGATATATGTTTAAATTCATTCATTTTTTTAAAACTCCAGTTCTGCTAATTTTTCTTCGATACTAGCGAAGTCGTTTAGCTTTTCATTTGCCTCATACTCTTCTTTATTCCATATTTCGGCATACTTTCTTGAGCCTATTATAACAATATCTTTTTCTAGTTTTGCATGATCCTTTAAATATTGCGGGATTAAAATTCTTCCTTGCTTGTCTGGATTTATTTCTGCTGCATTTCCATAAAACATACGAGTAAGCTCACGAGATTTTGTTATTGGAAGATTTGCAAATTTTGAATCCATCTCTTCCCATTCCTTTTCTCCAAATACAACTAAACAGCTATCAAACCATTTCGTTACATAAAGAGTGTCTCCCATTTTCGCTTTAAATTTCGGCGGAAAGTTTGTACGACTTTTAGCATCAAGCGAATATTCATATCTGCCCATTAGCATATTAAATCGACCACCTTTCACTCATTTTTACCCACTTTAAACCACTTTTCCCCACTTATGCTTACTATTATACAACTTTTCATAGATAAAATCAATAGGAAAATACGATATTTCATAATAAAAAACAATCAATTTTTCTTATATTTTTAAAGATTTTTCTTGCATATTGACTTGTTTTGAATTATTATATATTTAAGACTAAAAATTAAAAAGGAGCTAATATATTTATGCTATTTATTAATTACCCTAAATGTTCAACTTGCAAAAACGCAAAAAACTTTTTAGAAGAAAAAAACTTTAATTTTACTTCTCAAGATATTAAATTAAATCCACCTACTAAAGAAGAATTAAAAATCTATCATGAAAAAAGTGGACTAGATATAAAAAAATTCTTTAACACAAGTGGACTTGTTTATAAATCACTTAATTTAAAAGACAAACTTCCTACTATGACACTTGATGAAAAGCTAGAAATTTTATCAAGCGATGGAATGCTAATTAAAAGACCTATCTTAGTTTTAGAGGACAAGGTTTTAGTTGGATTTAAAAAGAACGAATGGGAAAACATATAATTATGAAAGAAAAAATCAATTTTAAGGTTTTTGAAAAAATATTGTGGTGCATTTTCTTTATCATTTTATTTATTTCAACAACTCATGCTGATATTTTAGAAACTTCAAATCACAGCTATGTATTTTTAAATAGCATTTCCACAGGAAATGTTTTTGATTTTTATAATTATGTTGAATCACGTCCTCTTGATTTATATTATTTAAATTTTGCAAACTATAATATTTTAGTTTATATTATTTTTGGAATTTGGCAGCTACCTATTTTTATAATCTGTAGCTTATTCTCTATTTCAGTTAACGAGATTTTTTTAATGTATTATAGCAAAATTCTATCAGTAGCCTTTTTTATTGGATGTGGATATTTAATAAAAAAAATATGCTTAAAACTTAATATGAGTGAGAGTTTATCATTTACAGCAGCTTTATTTTTTCTATTTAATCCAGTGGCATTTTTCTCTCCTTTTATCCTTGGCCAATACGACACATTTTGCTTATTTTTTCTGCTTTTAAGTTTTGTTTTCTATTTAGATAACGATTTGAAAAAGTTTTCTATTATAATGGGTGTAAGTTTTGTTTTTAAATTCTTTTCCCTTCTTGCTTTTTTCCCATTACTCCTTCTTCGTGAGAAAAAACTTGTAAATCTTTTAAAATACACTTTACTATCTCTTTGTGTTTATATTCCTACCACCCTTCTCTATTTCGGAAAACAAAATTCAGGTTCAGCTTTTACTAAAATGATGTTCGAGAGAACTTTAACTCCGAGTTTAACAACTTCATTTGAGCAAGTTTCTATCTTTTTACTAAGCTATAGTTTAATTTTAGTTTTCAGTTATTTTTACTGCAAAAAAGAAAATCTAAACTATTTAAGTGTATACATCACTATGGCAGTTTACATCTTCCTTTTTTACGGAATATATTGGCACCCGCAATGGGTTATCATTTTAATTCCTTTTATAGTTATTTCAAGCTTTATGCAAAAAAACAAGGTTGTATATTGGTATTTAGACATTCTTTTAACTTTTGGCTTTTTTATGACTTGTTTTATAGAATTTGCAAGCCAGATGGGAGCAAATATCCTCTCAAACGGACTAATTGTTAATGCCTCTCTTTACAATTCTAGTTGGATTTCTTTAAGCGAATTAGTTTTTTTAAGAATTCCATTTTTCTATGATATTATCCCTTTAATATTAACAGCGAGTTTATTTGCAAATTTAATTTTTAAATTCCCTATAAAAGATACAAGTTTATCTGATAAAATTTCAAATCCAAAAGAATTTGATAATTTTTCATATAAAACAGCTTTATATTCTATTTTTATAATAGGGTTTATAGGTTTTTGGCTAATTCCTAGTATATTAGAATATTTAAATGCATTATCAATAATATAAAAACTAAATATAACAATAAAAAAGAATGGCTTTCGCCATTCTTTTATTTTACTATTATATTATTATATTATATTTTCAGTTTCTAAAAATTTATTAATAGCCTTTTTCTGTCTGTAATATGCAAGAAAGGAATTGAATAAATAGAAAACCAATAACACACCATACATTATAATTTCCCAATTATCACCTAGATAATTACTTAAAGGTATCCATACTAGTATTAGCATTAAAAATGGCAAAAATAATACAACCATTGAAATATCATATAATTTTTGATATAATTCTTTTATTTTAAAAGCTTCATTCTCATTTATGTTATCGCTATATTTTTTATACCAATCACTTATTGTATCTGCCCATATTACTCCTCTTCCTGCAATACAAGTAACCACAGCTACGAATGATGCTATATTTATATTTCCTATATTTATTACCATAAAAAAAATATATACTGCCGATATAATAATCATATATATTAATAAATTTTTCAATTCTTTTTTCACCTTATCAATATAATCATAAAACCCTATTTCTTCTATTTCATAACGTTTTTTAAACCTTTTTTTACTCATTTTAATAATCATCCATTTCTTGGTGTCTTTTAATATTATATTATCACATTACTAAATTCACTGTCAATATTTAGCACAAAAAAGCCCCCAGAATAATTTCTGGGGGCTTTTTATATAAATTTTATTATTTATCTAAAGTTTGGAACCTGGATAGCATTTGTTGGGCATTCGCCTGCACATTGCATACAAGCAATACATAAATCTTGATCTATATATGCTAGATTATTTTCAATAGTGATAGCATTTGTAGGGCAAACTTTTGCACATTTAGTACAAGCTATACAGCTCTTTTTACATGCTTTTCTTGCAACAGCGCCTTTATCTCTACTTTGACAAAGAACGGCTGGATTATCAGTGTCTGCTATAGTTTCAATAATATTTTTTGGACAAGCTTTAACACAAGCCATACATCCTGTACATTTATCTTGAACAACAACTGCAACACCATTTACAACTTCTATTGCATCAAATTTACAAGAGATAACACAATCGCCAAAACCTAAGCAGCCATAGCTACAGCTATTTGGGCCTGCATACATTTTTGATGCAGCAGCACAGCTTTGAATACCTTGGTATTCAAATTTTTGAGTTGTGTTATGATTAAATCCTTGGCAAGCAACAACTGCAACTTTTTTTGCACCAGCACTTGCAGATTTACCCATAACTTTACCAACTGCCGCTATTGTAGAAGCACCACCTGGGATACAAAGAGTTATGTCTGCATCTGTTTCAACTATGCCTTTCGCATAATCGTTACAGCCAGCATAACCACAGGCACCACAGTTTGCCCCTGGAAGACATTCGCTTACAAGACCTATTCTTGGATCTTCATAAACATACATAAATTTTGCAGCTAAAACTAGAACGATACCCGCTATAAGGCCAGTACCTGCAATAATAAGAACTGCTTGAATAATTGTTAAATCCATCTTCTACCTCCTAAAATGTGCCAAAGATGCTCTCGATAATTCCGCCAAAGCCCATAAATGATACAGATACCATTGATGCAGCAACAAGAGTTATCGGTAGACCTTCGAATGATTTTGGTGGTTTTGCATATTCTAAAGTGCTTCTTACACCTGTGAATAATACCATCGCAATTAAGAAACCAACACCAGCACCAAGAGATGCTACAAGGCTTTCAACATAGTTGTATCCACTTTCTATATTAAGAAGTGTAACACCTAAAATAGCACAGTTTGTTGTGATAAGAGGAAGGAATACACCTAGAGAATTATATAAAGCTGGGATAAACTTTTTTAATACTATTTCAACTAATTGAACTAGTGATGCGATAATTAAAATAAATGATATTGTGTTTAAATATTCAAGACCATTTGGTTCTAGAAGATATGTGTATATTGGCCATGTAACAGCTGTTGCCATTACCATAACAAAAGTAACAGCTGCAGACATACCAACTGATGAGTCTAATTTTTTTGATACCCCTAAAAACGGGCAAATACCAAGGAATTTAACTAATACATAGTTATTAACTAATGTCATGCTAAAGAATATAGCGGCAAGTTTCATAGTTGTATCCATTATGCATTACCTCCTTCTACTTCTTCTGGTGGCATAGCGTATTTGCAGCCTAAACATCCGCCTACACAGCCTTTACCATCTCCTAGTTTTGATACATTAGCAAGCTCTAATTTTACAGCCGCAGCCATTAAAATACCAAAAACGAAGAAACCACCTGGAGGAGTTATAAATATACCCATAGCAGGAATTATATCTTTTGTTATAGCAATTCCAAATAAAGTACCAGCGCCTAAAAGTTCACGAACAGCTCCCATTAAAACAAGAGTTACTGTAAAACCTACACCCATACCAATACCATCTAAAGCTGAATCTAAAACTGTATTTTTTGAAGCGAACATTTCTGCACGTCCTAGAATGATACAGTTAACAACTATAAGAGGTAAGAACACCCCAAGAGCTGTATCTAGTGCAGGTAGGAAAGTTTTTACTAGCATTTGTACTATAGTTACAAACCCAGCAATAACAGTGATATAAGCTGGAATTCTAACTTTGTCTGGAATAACTTTTCTTAGCATTGAGATAACGATGTTTGAGCAAACTAAAACGAATGTTGAAGCTATACCCATACCAAGTCCGTTAAAAGCCATTGTTGTAACAGCAAGAGTTGGACAAGTACCTAAAACAAGTCTTAAAACTGGATTTTCTTTTAAAAGACCATTGGTTAGTAATTTCATTTTATTGTTTTTACTTTTTTCCATTTTAAATTTCCTTTCTCTTACTTATTTTCAATAGCTGTTTTAACAGCTTTTATAGCAGCATTAGATGTTACAGTTGCTCCTGCAATTACATCAGCTTCAACTTCATCAGAAGTCATAGCACCAACAAATTGATTTGCAAAATCTGCATCTTCGCCTACTTTTGTTCCATAATCAGGAGTTTCTTTTGCTGTATCAAATACAACAGATGCAACAGCACCACTTTCATCAAATGAAACAGTTGCTGTTATATCACTTTGGAAAGCTTTTTCAGTAGCTTTTATTGAGCCATCTTCTAAAACTTCAAAGTTTGCCACTTCCTCTACTACAACACCTAGAGCCACTTCATTATAAGCTTTAACAGCTAAATTCATTGCATCTAAAGTTGCATTTGAAGAAATTGTTGAGCCTGAAATTAAGTCAACGTTTGAAGAAGTGAATTCTTCATTTTTTCCAACGAACTGATCAAGGAATGTTGGATCTTCGATTTTATCACCAATACCAGGTGTTTCAGCCATTTCTAAAATTGAAAGGCTAACGATGTTTCCATCACCATCAAAAGCTGTGATAAATTTAATCATACCGCCATATCCTTGGCCCTGAGTTGTAACAGTGTAGCCTGCGCCGTTTTTCGCCACAAACATATCCACTACATTCTCAATATCAACTTCTACTTCATCAAAGCCATCTGTAGCTTCTGGTAGAAGTGCTATTCTTGCAGCATCCGCTGCTATTCTTGCATTTTCTTGTATAATTGGTTGTGTAATATTATTAGTTAAGCCTAATAGCCCTGCTACTACTGTACAAATAACAGTTAGGACTATAACTGGTTTTATAATATCATTCCATGTAGAATTTTTACTCATAAGTTTTTAGTCCTTTCTATTAATTATTAAAAGCAGCTTTAACTGCTTCAACAGCAGCATCTGAAGTTACTGTTGCGCCTGCAATAGCATCAACTGAAACTTCATCAGCACTCATAAAGCCTACGAATGCAGCTGCATAATCTGCATCCTCACCTATTTTAGTACCAAAACCTTGTGTTTCTTTTGATGTATCAAATGTTACTGAAGAGATAGCTCCGTTTTCATCAAACATAACTACTGCAACTACATCACTTTGATACCCTGTAGCTGTAGCTATACTTGCACTAAAAGCAGATTTTACAGCTTCAATAGCTGCATCTGAGGTTACTGTTGCGCCTGCTATTATATCTACTGAAACTTCATCAGCTGTAGTAGCACCAATAAATTGTTCTGCAAAAGCTGCATCTTCGCCTATTTTTGTGCCAAAGCCTTGTGTTTCTTTTGAAGAATCAAACATAACTTTTGCAATTGCACCATTTTCATCAAATGTTACATAAGCTACTACATCACTTTGGTATCCTTCTTTTGCAAAAGGAGTTCCTTCATAAACTACTTCTTGAACAGCTTCTTCTTGCTCTTCTACTACGATATCTTCTAAAGAACCGCCAAGTGCTATTGCCACAGCTTCAATAGCTGCATTAGATGTAACTGTTGCACCTGCTATAATATCAGCTTTAATTTCGCTAGCTGAAGAGATACCTATAAATTGCTCTGCAAAAGTAGGATCTTCACCTATTTTTGTGCCAAAGCCTTCTGTTTCTTTTGATGTATCAAATTCTAAAGTTGCAATAGCGCCATTATCATCAAATGTCATTATAGCTGCAACATCACTTTGATATCCTGTACTATAAACAGTTGTCATTCCAGCTGAAGCCATTATATTCATAACAGCAATAACTAAAGGAATACCAACTATAACACATACACCAGCTGCAAAAGAAGCTGTCTTTTTATCTTTTGTTCCATCAAGAACTTTTTGTCTTGCTAATTTGTTAATGTAAGGAACTAGAATATTCATTAATAATATAGCATATGAAACACCCTCAGTCATAGAACCAAAACAGCGAATCATAATTGTTATGAATGCAAGTCCTAAAGCAAAAATAATTTTACCTTTTGTTGTATAAGGGCTAGTTGTGTAATCTGTTGCCATAAAAATAGCACCAAGAAGTAAACCACCACCTAAAACGTGAACAAGTGGATCTTGACCTAGAGCTGCTGCAAATATTGCTACCGCACCAACGTAAGTTACTGGGATAATTGGGCTTATTACCTTAGTTGCAACTAAGAAAACAAATCCTATTAATAAAGCTATCGCACTAGTTTCTCCAATAACACCGCCTGTTGTACCAAGAAGCATATCCATTAGTGGAACTTGCAAGCCAGCTCTGTATGCTGCAAGTGGAGTTGCTGAGGCTAAAACATCGCTTCCGCTAAAGCTTGCTGGGTAAACCCATGAGTTCATATAGCTTGCAAAAGATAAACCCATAACAATTCTAGCTGCAATAGCTGGGTTTGCAAAGTTAAACCCGATACCACCAAATAATTGTTTTATAATTACTATAGCAACAAAAGCACCGATAACCGCCATCCATAAAGGCAGTGTTGGTGGATAGTTAAATGCTAATAATATACCTGTTACTACTGCTGAATAATCAGCTATAGTTATTGGTAATTTTAAAGCTTTTTGATATAAGAACTCAAATCCTACACAAGAAAGAACTGTTACTGCTGTTAAAATTAATGCGCTAGCGCCAAAAATTAGCGTTGAAGCTAAAATAGCTGGAACTAAAGCAATTATAACTTTTTGCATAATAGAAGCAGTTGTTTCTTTAGCGGATATATGAGGACCTTGTGATACTAATAATTTCATTATTTATCTAAAGCCGCCTTCCTTAAAAAATCTTTAGCTTGAATCATTGTTTGTGTAACAGGACGTTTTGCAGGACATTCAAATGAGCAGCAACCGCATTCCATACATACATCAACTTTTAATTCTTCTATTTCTTCAGCATCTTGAATTGATAAAGCAAGCGCAATTTCAACTGGAGCAAGGCCCATTGGACATGCAGTTATACATCTTGCACATCTAATACAAGGTGACATATTTTCTTTTCTTGCTTTTTCAAGGCCAAAAACTGTTATAGCATTTGTTTGTTTTACAACAGAAGTCTCATCTGTGCTAACAGCCTGTCCCATCATAGGACCGCCCATTATTATTTTACCAACTTCACTCGAGTATCCATCACAAAATTCAATTACATCTTTAATTTTTGTACCGATTAAAACTTCAACATTTTTTGGAGTTTTAATGCAATCGCCATCAACTGTAACTTTTTTTGAAATTAGTGGCATACCAGTTTTAATATATTTTGAAATAAATGAAACAGTTGTAACATTTAAAACTATAACTCCAACGGAGAATGGAAGAGCTCCTCTTGGAACTTCTTTTCCTGTAGTAGTTTCAATTAAAACTTTTTCTGCACCTTGTGGATAAACACTAGGAAGTGTTTTTACACTAACACCACTTACATCTTTTGTAAGGCTTGTTAGATATTCAATAGCTTTTGGTTTATTTTTTTCAATACCGATAATAACATTTTTAATATCTAAATATTTTTGAACTAATTTAATACCCTCAACTACATCCTGGCCATTTTCCATCATTTCGCGATAATCGCTTGTTATATATGGCTCACATTCAGCTGCATTGATTATTAAAGTATCTACTTCATTTAGATTTTCTGGAGACAGTTTTATAAAAGTTGGGAATCCAGCCCCACCAAGACCAACTAGTCCACTTTCTTTAACAGCTTCTATAAAAGAAGTAAAATCATTAACTTCTTTTGGAACTATCGTTTCTAATACTGTTTGCTCACCGTTAGCATCAATTACAACAGATAAAACTTTTTCGCCATTTGAAGATATTGTTTCTTCAACACTAAATACTTTACCTGAAACTGATGAGTATACATTTGAGCTAACAAAACCTTCTGCACTTCCAATAAGAGTTCCCACATGCACTTCATCACCTTTTTTAACAACAGCTTTTGAAGGAGCTCCAATATGTTGCTTTAAAGGTATGCTTACACGGCTTGGCACAGGCATTTTTACAGTTTCAAAATTCTCTGTATTTTTATTGTGCGGAGCCTTTGCGCCAAGGGCACTACGAGCAAGTTTTTTTAATATTGCCACTTAAATATTCCTCCTTGTTTTTTATTCTATCGATATTAAAATATTTATTAAATATAATATTATATATCCATAAGAAAACATTATTTTACAAATATATATTTTATCATTATTTCAACACTTTTTCAATAGTAATATTGCATTTATGTTAGAAATTTAACTAGTTTTTATCTAATTGATAAACTATATCACTAAAATTTCAATTTTTATTTGTAAAATTACTATTTCAAAACATAAATTTTATGGTATAATTTATATAAGCAATTATGTTGTGCTATAAATATTCAAATTTATTTTGAAAGGAATATCTATTTTAATGAGCGATATTATATACACTTCAAACAGTATTATCCCTTGGGACACTCAAAGTGCTTTTAAAATAGAAAATTATAATGTTACTAAAGAAGAACATATGATTTTTTGTTATTTAAAAACATACGTTTATAAAGAAGATTTACGAATTTGTAGTTTTTGTTTTAATAAAAACCCAGCAAAATCAAAAAGTTTAGAACTTTCTTTAAATTTAAATCCACTTTATAAAAATAGCTTTTTGCATATTGAATACGGATTTTATAAAATTTATAGCGCTAAAATTATATTAGAAAATGATATAATTGATATCGACACTAATTTTATATCCTTTTCCACTTTCACGGGAGATGATGAGCAAGGACACTACTGGGCTTTTGATATTAATATATCAAAAGAATTTATAAAAGAATATTTTTTTACAACTCTTGCAGAAAACAGCCTTATATCTTTTAACTTGCATCAAGTTTATGATAATTCCTATGATTTTTCTTCTCTTGTTAAAACTAAAGAAAATTCATATAAGGAAAAAATGCATAATCAAAAGCAAGTTTTAATATTTAATTACTAACGTTATTTTAGGAGGTATTTATGAAAATTTTTAAAGCTTTATTATTTATCTGCGCCGTAGCGCTTACTGTTTGTGCTTTTTTAACTTTCCAAGACAGCAAGAGCAAAGCTCAATACATTAAACTAAATGATGAACAAGATTTTTATTAATATATTTGAAAGGGATTTTTAAGATGAGTGAAATTAGAAGATTTGAATCAAATGGAAGATTTTCAAAAGTTGTAGAACATAATGGAGTTATTTATATAGCAGGCCAAGTTTGTAATGATCCAAGTGGGGATATAAAAAAGCAAACTGCTGAGGTTTTAGAGAAAATCGATGCAATTTTAGAAAGATATGGCAGTGATAAAGAACACATGCTTTCTGCAACTGTTTATATTAGCGATATGGCTTTATTTAAAGATATGAATAGTGTTTGGGATTCATGGGTTGTAAGCGGAAATGAGCCAACTCGTGCTTGTGTTGAAGCTAAGATGGCTTCACCTAGTCTTCTAGTTGAAATTGTTTGCAATGCTGTTGTAAAATAAATTAATATTTCTTAACATTAAAAAATGACTTTACCACGGTAAAGTCATTTTTATTTTATTACTAAAAAAATAATATAAAGTTAATCATTAACTTCTATTTGCACCACAACACCAGCTGGCAAACAAGCCGGAATATCATATTCCTTACTAGCTGGCCCAAAAGCCTCACAAATATGATCAGGACACTGACTATCTATAAAACTAATTGCATTATCTTCTACAACAAGTGTTGTTGGGTAGAAACCATCTATCTCATAGCTCGCATCTTCTGAAAGAGGAATTCTAAGTGTTTCCTGAGTTTTTGAAACAGTTACTATTGCATAGTTTCCGCTTTCACCTGTGGCATTCATATATATTACACCCGCTATTCCTAAAACTAAAACTATTCCTATAAGTATTGTATTTATATTTAAAAACTTCTTCATATTATCTATCACTAACCCTTACTATATCCTTTTAATATTTTTGCGTAATATTAATTATACACCAAAAAAAAATATTTTACAAGATTACATATACGAATTTTTTGTGATATAATTGATATAATAGGGTTATTATATTTAAATATATTTAAAAACAGAAAGGAATGATTTTAAATTATGATTAATTCAGAATTCAGAAAAAAAGTAAATGAATTTGTAAACCAAAATGAAGAAAGCTTTGTTCGCGATATTATAACACTTGTTGAAATCAAAAGTGTTCAAGAGGAAGCACTTCCTGATGCACCTTTTGGGCAAGGGCCAAAGGATGTTCTTATTAAAGCATTAGAGCTTGCTGAAAATATGGGACTTTCGACTGTAAACTGCGAAAACTATCTAGGTTATGCAGAAGTTCGTGGCGAAAGCGATAAATACCTTGCAAGTATTGGCCATTTAGATGTTGTTCCTGAAGGTAATGGCTGGAAGGGCGATCCTTACATTGTTAGAAATATAGAAGGCTGGCTAGTAGCAAGAGGTGTGGCTGATAATAAAGGGGCTTGTGTTCTTTCTCTTTATATGCTTAAATTCTTTAAAGAAAATTATGAAACTCTTCCATATTCGCTAAGAGCAATTTTAGGGTGTAATGAAGAAACAGGAATGAAAGATGTTTCTTATTATTTAGAAAACTATCCTGCACCTGAATTCTGCTTTACTCCTGATGCTTCTTTCCCTGTGTGTGTTGGAGAAAAAGGAATAACGAGCTTTAATTTGATAAGTAAAGAAATTAAAAACACTAATATTATATCTTTTGATGCTGGTTCTGCAAGCAATGTTATCCCTGATAGAGCAAAGCTTGTTATTAAATCAAATAAAGATTTAAAAGAAATCGATGATATTAAAATAGAAAAAGAAGGCGATGTTTACACTATTACAGCCTTTGGTATAGGCGGGCATGCTGCGATGCCAAAAGGCACTAAAAATGCTATTGGATTAATAGTGGATTATGCTTTTGCAAATGATTTGTTTTTAGAAGATGAAGCACCTTATATGCGCCTACTTGCAAAACTTCACTGTGTAACTGATGGCTCAGGACTTTCTATTGATTCTGATGATGGTTTATTCGATCCATTAACTTGTATTGGTGGTATGATTAATTTTACAGATAATAAATACACTCAAAACATTAACATAAGATATCCAACAAGCACATCTTATCAAAAAATCAGTGAAATTTTAACAGAGCAATTTGAAGCTGTTGGCGGAACAGTTCCAATGTCTCGCGGAAACGAGCCTTTCTATGTTGATCCTAAAACACCAGTTATTCAAGCTTTAATGGACACATATAACGAATTAACAAACCAAAAAACTGAGCCATATGTTATTGGTGGCGGAACTTATGCAAGACATTTCCCTCTAGCTGTTGGATTTGGTATTGGAACAAAAGGTGAAGAAAAGCCAGACTTTATTGGCACTGCACACGGCGCTGAGGAAGGATATTCAATTAAAGGCTTTAAAGAAGCTTTAGAAATTATAATAATCGCTGTTGATGAATTATTAAAACTTGAATATTAATATTAAAAAAACTTTATAAACAAAAAAACAAAGGAATGGCTTTTGCCATTCCTTTTGATTTATATGAAAACTCTACTTTTATATTACTCTAATATTAATTCATTAAAAAGATTTAAAAATTCTGTTTCAATCTCTTCAAAAGATTTTAGATTTGTATCAATTATATCCGAAACCTTTTTTTCTTTAAAATTTTCATCATCCATTAAAGTATATAATTCCCAAAATAAAACTTCATCATCTATTTCTTTCATTTTTAAAAGTTCTTCTTTTGTAACTTCTTCTTTTATAAATTTTTTATAGATAACTGTTTGCAATCTTTCTTCAATTTCTAAGTAATTTTCTAAATGCGGTTTTACAGGCCTTATAATATCAGCAAGATACGCCTCGCTTGCATCGTGTAAAAGGCAAATTAATTGCACTTTATTTGAGTATCCTCGCATTTTTGCTTCTTTGCAGCAGTTAACACTGTGCTGCGCCACTGAATAAAAATGATTTAAATGACCATTTCCTCTACACATTAATGACAACGCATGAGATATATCTTTAATATTTATTTTATCTTCTTTTGGTTTTATCGGCTGAAAGCTTACTTTTGAATATGTTGTCATATTTATAAATTTCATTTTAAATTTCTCCTTTTAAATAAAAACCGCAAACAAGGCTATATCTTGTTTGCGGAAATCACCATAGACGAATTTTAGTCGTTGTCACGCATTTTATAAGCTAAATCCACCATCTATAACTATATTCTCACCCGTTATAAACTTTGACTTTTCATTTAAGAGAAATTCTACTGCATTTAAAACATCTTCTGTTGTACCTAGTTTTAAAAGAGGAGTATCATTTCTTAAAAATAATAATTCTTCATTAGTATAAGCATTTAGCATATCTGTTTTTATAACACCAGGGCTTATCGCATTTACTCTTATTCCACTAGGGCCAATTTCTTTAGCCAGAGCTTTTGTAAATGATATAACCCCACCTTTTGAAGCAGAGTAAACTGTTTCAAAACTTGCCCCATTTATCCCCCAAATAGAAGACATATTAATTATAACACCATTTTTTTCTTTTAGCATTAATTTAGTGGCATATTTTGAAGAGTTTATAATAGATACTAAATTTGTATTTATTATATTTTGAATATCAAAAAATGAAGTATCTTGTAGTAAATTTTCATAAGAAATTCCCGCATTGTTTATAACTGCATATAGATTTTTATATTTACTTTCTATTACTTCGTAAACATTTTTTAAATCTTCATCATTTTTAACATCGCATTTTATCATCTCAATACTATAGTTTTCCTCTAATTCTTTTGCTTTTTCAAAACTAGAATTATAAGTGCCTATAATATTGTAGCCTTGATTTTTTAGAGATATAGCAAGAGTTTTCCCTATTCCTTTGCTAGCTCCTGTAATTAAAACTGATTTCATAATTAAGCTTGCCAAACATTATATGTAAATGAGCCTTGTTTTGGTTTTAAATCTTTTTCAATTTCTTCTTTAATGACTTCTTTTAATTTTAATCTATAAGAATCATCATATCCTTCCATAACTGGAATAACTTTGCTTGCCTCATCTAAAAAGTGCATAACGTCTCTGCCTTTTGCTCTTCCTTTAACAGTGTGAACATCATATGCATAATCTGGAATTTCTGGAACATACCCTTGTTCGAATTTTTTAATAACAAGATTTTTTAAATGATCGCTTGATCTTTCTTTTGGCTGACGAGTTAAAAATCTAATAGCGTGAATAAAGAAAAATGGTCTATCTCCATCAGTGTATGGGAATTTTTTTCTAGCTTGGTCTAAATCATTGATAACAGTTATTGCATTAACATTTCCAAAGCCTATATCCTCAGCTGCAATAATAGTTAGCCTTCTCCACAATTTATCCTCAAAAGCTTCGCTTGTTATATACATTTCATAAGCTATATCCACCGCTATTTCAGTGTCTGCTCTTCTTATTGATTTTTGAAGACCTGCTACTAATTCATCGCCTGGAATACCATTTCTACTTGTGATATTTGCCCACGGATCATAAGACATAAAAGACATAATTTTTCTCCTTTAATATTTAAAATCTAAAATTTATAACAATTCAAGTTTTTTAAACTTGCTTTAAAAAA
>CAYJEK010000027.1:0-27798 GCA_964369205.1 uncultured Oscillospiraceae bacterium
GTAAAAGAAATAGAAAAAGAGTATAAAGAGCTTTAGAAAATATTATATAAGTTAAATAAATTATAAAAGAGAGGAGTATAGGTTTATGAATGGATTAGAAAGAAACAATTTGCTAAATTCAGAAAATATAGGCATAGCATTATCCGGAGGAGGAATTAGGGCAACAATTTTTCATCTAGGAGTGTTTGAATGGCTTGCAAGTAAAAACCTTTTTGAAAAAATTAGTAAGGTATCATCTGTGTCAGGCGCTAGTATGTGTGTTGGGCTAATTTATGCGCATAATAATTTAAAATGGCCTACTAGTAAGGAATACTTAAATGAAGTTTTACCTAAAATAAAAGAAACATTATTTAGCATTGATTTACAAACAAATGCAATTTTAAAATTAATTATTTCACCACACTACTGGAACAGAAAAGCAAATCTTCTAGCAAAACTAATGGAAAGTAAGTGGAATATCAGTGGCACTCTTCAAGATTTAGAAGATAGGCCTTTGTGGTATGTGAATTGTACTACATATGAAACAGGAAAAAGATTTAGATTTTCAAAAAATAGTATGGGAGATTACATACTAGGCTTTTCTTATAAACCAGATATTGCATTATCTGAAATTATAGCCTCTTCAGCTGGATTCCCAGTTTTAATTGGACCATACACACTGCAAATGTCTAAGTTTGAATGGAAAAAATCTTATTATAGTGAAAAAGATTTTGATACACAAAAGTTTCCTAAAGTGCATTTATGGGATGGTGGAGTGTATGATAATTTGGGTGCAGAATCAATATTTAAATTTGGAAAAGAAAGCGAACTTTCAAAAAATGTTGATTATATGATTATAAGTAATGCTTCGGCATCAATTAATCTTAGTGATAGAAGTAAAGAGATGTTTGTATCAAAAACTAAACGAATTTTAGATATTGCAGCAGACCAAATAAATGCCCTAAGAAGCAGAATGATAATGGATTTTATTACACAAACACAAAAAGGCTTATATTTAAAAATAGGCAATAGCGCGGATAAAATAACTAATGATAGTAAGTGTAGCAAGGAACTTAGAAAAGAATTAATAGAAAGTAGTTTATCAAATAAAGATTGTGATTTTGCAGAAAATTATCCAACTACTTTAAAAAGGCCAACAAAAGATGAGTTTGAATTACTATTAAGGCATGGCTTTGAAGTTGCAAAGAATACTTATAGCTGCTATGTAAAAGATGATATAATTGTTAAATCGTAAATAAAGAAATGTTTGAAATAAGAAAAATTATAAATAATAAAACCAACACAAAATTTTGTGTTGGTTTTATTATCGTTTTATATTAAATCTTATTTAAATATTAAATACATTGTGGATTTATTAATTCGAATCTTCCATCATTGTTTTTCTCGCCCCATTCGCACATAAGCTCGAGAATAGGATACAAAGTGCTTCCCTTTTTTGTTATAGAATACTCCACTCTTGGTGGGATTTCGCTAAAAGCTTCTCTTAAAATAAGTCCGTCTGCTTCAAGTTCACGAAGCTGATTAGTTAAAGTTTTTTGAGAAATTTCTGTTACAGATGCCATTAAATCTTTAAATCGCATCGCACCATCAGTTATGAGCATATATAAAATAAGAGGCTTACATTTGCCACCAATCATTTTCAAAGTTATTTCGATTTCTGAATTTACTACAATTTTATCCATTAGTTACCTCTTGTTCTCTTAGTGAAAAAAATGTGCCTTGTTGACTAATTTTAGCTTCACTTATATAATAAAAATATCCATTACAGTAGTTTATACTATAATAAGAAAAATGTCAAGATTAACAAAGGAGAATTTTATGAAAAAATTAGTAGTTATAACGGGGGCAAGTTCTGGCTTTGGAAAAGCTTTAGCTTTAGAATTTAATAAAGAAGGTTATCCACTTTTACTTTTAGCAAGACGTGTTGAATTGCTAGAAGAAATGGGACTTGAAAATACAATGTGTGAAAAAGTTGATGTTACAGATAAATTATCTTTTGAAAAAGCTGTAAGAAAAGCTGAAGAAGTTTATGGAAAAACAGATTTGATAATAAATAATGCAGGAATTATGCTCCTTGGAAATCTTGAAAGCCAAGATGCAACAGAATGGCAAAAAATGCTTGATGTTAATGTTATGGGTGTAATGAATGGAATGCAAATTGTAATGAATGATATGAAAAAAAGACAAAGCGGAACAATTATTAATCTTTCATCCATTGCAGGTGTAAAACCATTTGGAAATCATGCTGCATACTGTGCTAGTAAATATGGTGTTGTTGGCCTTTCAGAGGTGGCAAGGGGAGAACTGGCTCCATATAATGTTAGGGTTATGCGTATTTGTCCAGGTGCTGTTGATACAGAGCTTTTAAATCATACAACTAGTGATGATATTAAAACTGGATATAATTCATGGAAAGAGTCTTGCGGTGTTGGTTCTATCACGGTAGAAGATATTGCAAAAACTATAAAATTTGCTTATGAATTGCCACAAGGTGTTAATTTAAGAGAAATTCAAATTGCAGATACAAAACAAGATGCATAAAAATAAAAAAACTCCACTTTAAAAAGTGGAGTTTTTTTATAAATTAAACTTTCTGAGTGTCTTTTGCTTTAAATTCAACACCTTGCTTTACTAATTTTTTGTAGTTTATATAAGAAAGAATAACTGCAAAAATAAAGCAAATTGCAAATGCTGAAAAGGCGATATTAGGATTTATATCAAATACCATTCCAGCAAATAATGGCCCCACTATCATACCAAAAGATTTTGAAGCATTAAAAAGGCCAGAAATTGCGCCTTTTGATGAGTCATCCGTGCTGTTTTTGCTCATAACTGTTTGTTGTAGTGGTGAATAGATAGCAAAAGATGTGTAATATATTAAAGATGAGAAAAGAGTGAGTGCAAGGCTAGAAGAAATCATTGTTGCCACTATTCCAATTGATGCTAAAGAAATCATAAAGCACATAGCTGTTGCAATATTTTTGTTTTTAACTATCCAAATATTTATTGTTAGATTTGCAACAAGGGATACAATAGCAATAACTGCTTTTAGCATTCCAGAAGAGGATGGTGAAAAATCAAAAGTTATTCTTAAAAAATAGTTAAAGTTTTGATCAAAGCCAGAAGAAGCTATCATAGTTAAAAATACACTGAATAAAAATATACCAACAGTTGGGTTTATTAATTTTGAGCTATCTATAATGCTAGCTAAAGGATTTACTTCCCTAGCTGTAAGTTTATTTGTGTTTCTAACAAAGGTGTTAGGGTTTTTAACAAAAATAAAGAATAATACACCGTAAATTATTAAAGTTATCGCTTGAAGATAAAATGCATAATTTAAATTAATATCACCAGCTAGTCCACCAAGTAAATATCCAAAAGATGAGCCGATACTTTGAAGAGCAGCATAGAGAACTAAAAGCTGATTTTTATCTTCTGTTGGAGCATCAATAGAAATTATGTAAGCCATGCAAGAAACAACAACTGCAGATATACCAACACCACCTAAAAATCTTGCAAAAACTATAACTTGCCATGTTCGAGCTAAATTGAAAATAAAGGCAGAAGTACCATAAAGGATAAGTCCTATACTAATAAGTTTTGTGTAGCCAAGTCTATCACCAAGTTTTCCCCATAAAGGTGAAAAGACAAATTGCCCAAGTGCCATACCTGTAAATGCAACACCGAAAGTGCTATTAGGAGCACCAATTGCCTCTATGAAGGCGGGTGTTACAGGGTGTACCATTCCTGAAGACACTGTGTATAAAGTGAAAATCACAAAGAATGGAATAAGATTGTATTTTTTAATAACCATTTTAAATCTCCTATTTTATTATATATACTATTATATACTATATGATATATTAGAAACTTTGATTTTTCAATAAAAAAAAGAAATAAAGTGGGAATTTTGTAAAATCCCACTTTATTTATGAAAATTTTTATAGAGTTATTGTTAATAAAAGCATAAATATATACGAGGTGTATATAGGAAGATAATCTACAAAGGTAAAATATTTTTCAGAAAATATCTTATCTTTAAATAATTTTTGATGTATTTCAGTGCTGTAATGTCTAAAAAGTGCCATACTAGAAAGAATTAATAATGGAATAATATATAAGATAATAGGCTGCCTTCTTGCTTCTAGTTTTTGCAGAGCAATTAAAGCTAAATCGCTACTATTAACTCCAGCAAAATTATCATCTATCATTTCGCCTTCTAAAATATCGAATGTAGTGTTTTGAGCATCATTGGAAATATTTGAAATAACTATAGTTTCATCATCAATATTTATCTCATAGCTACCATCGATATTGCTTTTTAAATTAATGTTTTCAATAGCTGAATTAGATGAAATAGAGTTGTAATTAATAGTAGTTAAAGATGGGGATTTTTTAAAAAAATATCCATTAACATAAATTCCAATAGTTGATGCCATATAAAGATACACAGCAGAGAAAATAATAAATAATCCAATTGTTATATTAGTGATTAATTTAAGTCTTTTCTTGTTTTTTATATTCCCTAAATAAATGTGGTTGCTCATAGTAATGCCCCCTTTTTCATTATTATAACATAAAATTTATAAATATAAATAGTTTTATGAAACAAATTTTACAAAAAA
This sequence comes from uncultured Oscillospiraceae bacterium, assembly GCA_964369205.1. Taxonomy (GTDB): domain Bacteria; phylum Bacillota; class Clostridia; order Oscillospirales; family Ruminococcaceae; genus RGIG3102. The sequence continues at coordinate 4,626 of CAYJEK010000027.1, forward strand.
TTTATAATATAAAAGTGGTTTATGTAAAAAAAATAGGTGATTTTTACATAATTTTTTATTAAAACAAACAAATATATTAAAATACACTTTTTTACTATTGCAAAAAGCTATAAATATTGTATTATTATAGTAGGCGAATATTATAAAAGTCTAGTATTTTAAATAGAATAGCTTTTACAAATATTTTACCTAAAATTAAAAGTTAAGGAATGGTTGTGTATATGCAAGTTTTGGTAAATGAAAAAAAGTATTTAAAAATCATTGAAGAGCACATGAACAGAGGTGTTGAGTTTTACACATCACACGGGATTGTTATTGAAGAAACTGTTATAATTGGAAAAGGTACAGTTATAATGCCAGGCACTATTCTTTTGGGCGACACTACGATAGGCGAAAACTGCACTATTGGGCCAAACACTATGATTAAAGATAGTAAACTTGGAAGTTTTGTTACAGTTAATGCTTCTCAGGTTTACACTTCTCATGTTAAAGATGGTGTAAAAATTGGACCATTTAGCCAAGTGAGACCAAATTGTGTTATCGGTGAAAATGTTAAAATCGGAAACTTTGTTGAGGTTAAAAATTCGAATCTTAATAGAGGTACATCTGTTGCACATCTTACATATATTGGGGATACTGATATAGGTATTCACAGTAATATTGGCTGTGGTGTTGTAACGGTGAATTACGATGGGCAAACAAAAAACAGAACAACTATTGGTGATTATGCTTTTGTTGGCTGTAACACAAATTTAATAGCACCAGTTAGTGTTGGAGATGGGGCATACACAGCCGCAGGCTCTACAATAACAAAAAATGTTCCGGATGATGCCTTAGCAGTAGCTAGAACAAAACAGGAAAATAAACTGGATTGGGCTAAAAAGAAATTATCAAGCTATAAAAGTAAACACAACGATTAAAAAATTAAGGGAGTATTAAAATGAAGATGAGTAGCGGAGATATCAGGATTTTTTCTTGCAATGCAAGTAAAAAACTAGTTGAAGATATTTCAAAAAAATTAGGTGTGCCAGTAGGACAAAGCGAAGTTGGAACTTTTAGTGATGGAGAAATCACAGTTTCAATTAAAGAAACAGTTAGAGGCTGTGATGTATTTGTTGTTCAAAGTACATGTCCACCAGTTAATAACAATATTATGGAACTACTTATAATGATAGATGCACTAAAAAGAGCATCAGCTGGAAGAATAACAGCAGTTATTCCATACTTTGGTTATGCACGTCAAGACAGAAAGAGTAAATCAAGAGATCCTATCAGTGCAAAATTAGTTGCAGATTTAATAACTGCAGCGGGTGCAGATAGAGTTTTAACAATGGATTTACACGCAGCTCAAATTCAAGGCTTTTTCAACATTCCACTAGATAATTTATTTGGTATGCCAAAGCTTACAAAAAGCTTTAAGGAAAAAAATATCGAAGATTTAGTAGTAGTAAGCCCAGATCTTGGAAGTGTTAATAGAGCAAGGCAATTTGCAAATAAATTAGATGCTCCTATAGCTATTATAGATAAAAGAAGACCAAAGCCAAATGTTTCAGAAATTATGAATATTATTGGCGATATTAAAGATAAAAATGTTATCATTATTGATGATATTATCGATACAGCGGGAACCCTTTGCAACGCTGCAAACTCTCTAAAAGAAAGAGGCGCAAAGTCAGTTAGAGCTTGTGCAACTCACGGTATTCTTTCAGGCCCTGCAATCAAAAGAATTGATGAAAGTGCTATTGAAGAATTAATTATTTTAGATACAATACCTTTAGATGAATCAAAGCATATTGATAAAATTAAAGTGGAAACTGTTTCAGATGTTTTTGCAGAAGCAATAAGAAGAGTTTACTCAGAGCAAAGTGTTTCTCCATTATTTGATTAATTATGTTTTTTAAGAGTAAAGAAAATTTTAGCTATTTAATTGTAGGCCTTGGAAATCCAGGGAAAAAATACGAAAACACAAGACACAACGTTGGGTTTTGTGCCGTTGATTATATAGCAAACGAAAATAATGTAAAAGTGCAAAAAGCAAAATTTTCAGCTCTTTATAACACTATTGAGGTAAATAAAAGTAAGGTTTTATTATTAAAACCACAAACTTTTATGAACTTATCAGGAAAAAGTGTTAGCGAAGCTGCAAAATTTTACAAAATTCCAATGGAGAATATTATTATAATATATGATGATATATCACTAGACGTTGGAAAGCTTAGAATAAGAACTAAGGGCAGTGCCGGAGGGCATAATGGAATAAAAAGCATTATATCTTATATGGGAGATGTTTTTCCTCGCCTTAAAGTGGGAGTAGGCCAAAAGCCACACCCTGATTACAATTTAGCAGACTGGGTTTTAAGTGATTTTTCAAAAAGCGAGAAAGAAATTTTAAAAGAGCAGTATAAAGATATATGGGATTGTATTCAGCTTATGATACTAGGCCAAAGAGATAAGGCAATGAATAAATACAGTAAATAACAGCCGTAAAACCCCCTACACAAGGGGTTTTACGGCATTAGCCGTTTATACTATAAAAGGATAAAAGAGGATAAAAAAAGTGATTATTAAAGAAATTAAAAAGAATTCAGATTATCAAAAATTACTTTTAGAAATTTTAAATTACAAAAGTGCTATAGGACTTTTTGGGTTATCAAAAACAGCAAGAGCGAGCTTTTTAGCGGCTCTTAATGATGATACACAAAGAGAAATTTTAGTTATTACAAAAGATGAGAGAAGCGCAAATAAATTATATGAAGACTTATCTTTTTTCACAAATAGTGCCGAACTTTTTTTATCAAGAGATTTAAATTTAAGATATCTTGAAAGCTTTTCAAGAGAATATGAATATAAAAGGATAAAAACTCTTGGCAGAATTATAGCTAAAAAAGCAAAAATTATTATAGCACCTGTTAATAGTGCTTTAATGTATACAATGCCAAAAGAAAAGTTTTTAGAAAACACCTTTACTATTAAAGATACTCAAAAATTAAATCAAGAAGATTTAATGCAAAAACTAATTAAATCTGGCTATATAAGAAGAGATATGGTGGAAGGTTTTGGACAATTTGCAAAAAGAGGAGATATAATTGATATTTTTTCTCCTGATATGCAAAACCCTGTAAGAATAGAATTTTGGGGCGATGAAATAGATAGGATGAATTCTTTTGATATTATCACTCAAAGAAGGATAGAAGGGGTTAAAAAAATTCATATATCCCCAACAAAAGAAGTTTTGTTTTTTGAAACTAAAACGGCGCTAGATGCGATAAATTCTGCGGCAAATTTACTCAGTTCAAAGCAAAAAGAATTATTCCTAAAAGCTTCTGAAAAAGAATTTATAATGCTAAATGAGGGAGTTATTCCTCAAAGTATGGATAAATTTATTTCTTTGTGCTATAAAGAAAAAGAAACTGTTTTAAATTATTTAGAAAACCCACTGATAGTTTTTGATGATTTTATAAATGTTAAAGAAAGTTATGAAACTTTTAATTGGCAGTATAATGAAGATGTAAAACAGCTTTTTGAGGAAAATGTTTTAGCAAAAGGATTAGATGAATTTTATCTTTCTTTTGCAAAACTTCAAAATAAAACAAATGATATTCCATCAATAATAACAGAAGATTTTGTGAGAAGCACAGATGGACTACCTTTGTCTTCTATTATTAATATAACTTGTAATTTAACTCCTATTTGGAATGGTGAGTATGATTTGCTTTTAGATGATTTACAATTTTTAACAAAGCAAGGATATAAAGTTTGTGTTTTAGCAGGAACTGAAAAAAATGCAAAAACTCTAGCTGGAGATTTATCTAGTAAGGGAATATCAGCAGGATATATTAAAAACACTGGCGATGTAAATTATGGTGCAGTGGGAGTTATGGCAGGGCACACAAGTGCTGGCTTTAATTTACCATCACATAAATTTGCTTTAATAACGAGTAAAAAATTAAATGTATCATCTAATAAAAAAACTAGAGCAAAAAACAAAGATGCAATTATATCACTAGAAGAGATTTCAAAAGGTGATTATGTTGTTCATCAAAATTACGGTGTTGGAGTTTATGATGGTATTCACACCGTTTCAATGCAAGGTGTTACTAAAGATTATCTAAAAATAAGCTATCTTGGAAAAGACACGTTGTTTGTTCCAGTTACACAGTTAGATTTAATATCAAGATATAATATTTCTGGGAATGATGAAAAGGTTAAAATATCAAAATTATCTTCTGATACTTGGAATAAAACAAAGCAAAGAGCTAAAAAAGCCACTAGTGAGATGGCAAAAGAGCTAATACAATTATATGCCCAAAGGCAAAAAGCAAAAGGCTTTCAATTTATGCCAGACACAGAATGGCAAAGAGATTTTGAAGCAAGATTTATGTATGAGGAAACGGATGATCAGCTAACATCTATAAGAGAAATTAAAAAAGATATGCAGTCGAGTTTTCCAATGGATAGACTTTTATGTGGAGATGTTGGTGTTGGAAAAACTGAGGTTGCAATTCGTGCAGCATTTAAAGCGGTTATGGATTCAAAGCAGGTTGCAATTTTAGTACCAACCACTGTTTTAGCTTGGCAACATTTTAATACCTTTATGGAGAGAATGGAATCTTTTCCTATAAATATTCAGCTCCTTTCAAGATTTCGTACACCAAAACAAAGAAATCAAACAATAAAAGATATAAATAATGGTGTTGCAGATATTGTTATAGGAACACATGCTTTAATTCAAAAGAGTGTTAATTTTAAAAATTTAGGACTTGTAATAATAGATGAAGAGCAAAGATTTGGTGTGGCACATAAGGAAAAATTAGTTGAATCTTTTAAAGGTGTTGATGTTTTAACTCTTTCAGCTACCCCTATTCCAAGAACATTAAGTATGGCTATGAATGGAATACGAGATATGTCTACTATAGAGCAGCCACCAATAGATAGAATACCAATAGAAACATATGTTAGCGAATATGATGAAAAAATAATAAAAGCAGCACTACAAAGAGAGATAAATCGTTCGGGACAATGCTATTATCTTCACAATAGAGTGGAAACTATTGAAATGTGCGCCAATAAAGTAAGGTCTATGGTGCCAGATGCCGTTGTGGCAGTGGCACACGGAAAAATGGATGAGCAAACTTTATCTGGAGTTTGGAGAAGTTTAATAAATGGTGAAGTGGATATATTAGTTTGCACAACTATTATTGAAACGGGAATAGATGTTCCAAACTGTAACACATTAATTATCGAAGATGCGGATACTATGGGCCTTAGTCAGCTTTATCAAATAAGAGGCCGTGTTGGCCGCTCTACTCGAAAATCCTATGCTTACTTTACATTTAGAAGAAGTAAAGTTTTAAATGAAATAGCAGTTAAAAGATTGAATGCTATTAAAGAATTCACTTCTTTTGGCTCAGGCTTTAGAATTGCTATGAGAGATTTAGAGATAAGAGGCGCTGGTAGTGTTTTAGGGAAAACACAAAGTGGCTTTTTAATGAGTATTGGATATGATTTATATATAAAATTGTTAAATCAAGCAATAGCATTAGAAAAAGGTCTTCCAATTGAAACAGAGAAAAGCGATTGTATTATAGATATTTCTGTTGATGCTTTTATTCCCGAAAAATATATTCCATCTGCACAAAACAGAATAGAGAGCTATAAAAAAATAGCAGTTTTAGAAACAGATGAGGAAGTATCTGATTTAATTGATGAACTAATAGATAGATATGGAGATGTTCCGAGCAGTGTTATGGGACTTATCGATGTTTCAAGAATTAGAGTTATCTCTGCAAAACTTGGAATAAAAGAGATAGTGCAAAGAAAAGATAATTTAGTTTTATATTCAGATACATTTGAGAAGATAGATGTTGTTGAATTTTTAAAGGATACACAGCACAAGGTTTTAGTTAATTCTCAAAATAAACCATACCTATCAATTTCAATACCAAAAGATGAAAATTCACTAAAATTTATGAAAGAACTAATACTAGAATTACAAAAATATTCAAAAAAATAAAGAGCAGAGTGTAAACAATAAACTTGTTTACACTCTGTTTATATTGTGTTCATAAAACTTATTGAAATAAATGGATAAGAAGAATATAATTATAAATATAAGATAATTATTATTTAAAATTGAAATTAAAGTAAAGGTGATTTATTTTTATGCTAAGACTTGGATTATATAAACATTTTAAAGGAAATATGTATGAGGTGATGCATATTGCAACTCATAGCGAAACAAGAGAAAAGTTTGTAGTGTATCGCGCTTTATATGGAGATTATGGAGTTTTTATTCGTCCTTTTGATATGTTTTTAGAAGAAGTTGAAGCTAATGGAGAAAAAGTAAAAAGGTTTCAATTTATTAGTAGTTAATAAAATAGAGAATATCATTCGAAATTATATTTAATATAAGGAGGATGCCTTTATGAAAGAGAAAAAAGATAAATACATTAAAATTAATATGACAGAAGTTATGCTAGGTGAGGGAAAAGATGTGTGGATAAGGCCTCTTAAAGTTCCAGATAATATGAAAAACACAAATATTCACCTTATAGAAGATGATGAAGACAAAAACGACACAAATAAGTGAAATTTTGGGAATAATTTTATATAATAAGTAAAAAAATATCGAATAAAAATGTTATATTTGTATATCTTTATAATTGATATTTATATACAAAGTTTGGTATAATAAATATATGTGCTTGGAGGTATGTAGATTTATGAAAGATAAAAAGGGAAATAGGCTTGCTTTAAAATACTTTGGCATGGCATCGCAATTCGGTCTTAATATAATAGTATCTTTTGGGATTTGGATAGCCATCGCTTTATATTTAGAAGAAAAATTCGGTTTAGAAAATTGGATAGTAATAGTGGGAATAATTTTTGGCTGCATATCTGCAGGCTACACAGTGTCTAATTTTTTTAAAATGGCAATGCGAGATGCAAAAAAAAGCGAGGAAGAATATAAAAAATATTTAAACGGAGAAGAAGATAAGTAGTATGAAAGAGGAAAGTTTAAAAAAAGATTTAAAAGAGATTGCCATTTCTAATTTTATTTTAAATATAATACAAAATATAGTATTTCTAATTTTAGGATATTGGGATTTAACGGTTTTATTAGGCTCTTTGTGGGGGTATGCATTATCTGTTTTAATGCTATTTTTACTTGCAAGAGCAGTGGAAAAAGCTGTGGATAAAGATCCAAAGCAAAGTGGGATGTATATGCAAAGTACCTATCTTTTTAGAACGGCAGTTTTAGCCGTTGGGGTGTATTTTGCTATAACATTAAATGGTATCAACTGGATAAGCACTTGTATAGCATTAGTTTTTACAAAGGTATCCATAATGATAATAACTTATTTAAGAAGAAAGGAGAAGTAATTAGTGGATGTAAGTATTAATGGTCCTAGAGTCATAATGCAGATAGGCGATTTAGTTATCACTGAGTCTGCGAGGAATGGCTTTATAGTAGTTGTAATGGTTTCACTAATTTGTTGGTGGCTCACTAGAGACTTAAGTGTAGAAAATCCAAGTAAAAAGCAGATGATGGCAGAAAAAATAGTTTTAATGCTTCACGGCTTTGTTGATGATAATATGGGCGAGAAATGGAGAGGTTTTGCGCCGTATATTGCAGCATTATTTGGGTTTGTAGGCTTTTCTAATCTTTTGAGCTTAACGGGGCTTCGAAGCCCTACAGCGGATTTAGCTGTAACTTTAGCACTAGCACTCATTACTTTTGTGATGATTCACAAAACAAAACTCAAAGCAAATGGCGGATTTTTTGGATATTTAAAAAGTTTTACACAGCCGTTTGTTGTAATGACACCACTTAATATAGTGGGAGATTTAGCAACTCCTGTTTCAATGTCATTCCGTTTATTCGGTAATATGGTGGCAGGTCTTGTTATTAGTGCACTTTTATACGGGGCGCTTGCCGTTTTAAGCTCAGCCGTATTTAGTGTGATTAGTTTCCCAGTATTCCAAGTGGGTATCCCAGCGGTGTTATCACTTTATTTTGATGTATTCACCGGTCTTATTCAAGCTTATATTTTCTGTGTGCTTACTATGGTATTTATATCAAGTGCAGCAGCGGAAGAATAAAAAAATTAAAAATTAAAATTTATGGAGGATTTTTTATTATGGAAAAAGCAATAGTTTTAGCAGCATCAGCAATCGGTACAGGTCTTGCAATGATCGCAGGTATAGGTCCTGGTATAGGTCAAGGTTATGCAGCAGGTAAAGCGTGTGAGGCAGTTGGCAGACAGCCAGAAGCTCGTGGCGCAATTATTTCAACAATGTTTATGGGTGGCGCTCTAGCTGAATCAACAGGTATCTACTCAGTTGTTATCTCTCTAATCTTACTATTCGCAAACCCTCTAGTAAACTTATTAGGATAAAATAATAGTTTAAAAAATTACAAAGAAAGGGGATATTAAATGTCAGAATATCTTAGCCTTGTATCGCTTGATCCAATGGAACTGATTTCTACAATGATTCCAACTTGGATAAACTTACTACTATTATATTTTATCCTTAAAAAAGTGTTATATAATCCTATAACTAATATTCTAGAACAAAGAAAAAATGAAGTTGATGGTATATACACTTCTGCAAGAGAAAAAGAAGAGGAAGCTAAGGGACTTGTGGATGAATACACAAAAAAATTAGCAGTTTCAAAAGAAGAAGCAAGCGAAATTATTAAAAATGCAAATGTTTACGCTAAAAAGAATGAGGAAGCTATTTTAGAAGAAGCAAGAAATGAAGCAGCAAACCTTATTACTAAAGCAAATATGCAAATCGAGCAAGAGAAAAAGAAAACTTACGAAAATATAAAAACAGATATTTCAGAACTTTCTATTGCAATTGCTCAAAAAATTATTCAAAAAGAAATTTCAAAAGAAGAGCATGAAGCACTTATTTTAGAATTTATTGAAAATGTGGGTGAAGAGAAATGAGTAAATTAGCCGCAGTTTATGCGCAAAGCTTGTTTGAAATTGCTCTTGAGGAAAAAAATGATAAAGAAATTTTAGAAGAAACTAAAGTTTTAGAATCAGCTTTTTTAGAAACGCCAGAGTTTTTAAAAACACTTTGTGCGCCAATGATAAGCAAAGACGATAAATTAAAACTTTTAAGTGATGTTTTTGAAGATAAAATAAGCAAAACTCTTTTAAATTACCTTAAAGTTATGATTTTAAGAAAAGATGCAAAAGAATTAAAAGAAAGCTTTTTAGTTTTTGAGGAAAAGTATAATGCTTATCACAACATTGTAAAAGCAAATGTTGTAACAGCTATTGAGTTATCTCCTTCAATTAAAGATAAATTAAAAATCAAATTAGAAGAGATAACAAAGAAAAAAATTCTTTTAAATGCAAGTGTTGATGAGAATGTTATTGGAGGAATTGTTGTATCATTTAATGAAACAGAATTCGATGGCACAGTTAACACAAGATTAAAAGAATTAAAATCGGAATTAACAAAAATAAGTTTTTAAAAAATAAAAGAAAGCAGGTGTATGAATGCAACTGAAACCTGAAGATATAAGTAAAATTATCAAAGAACAAATTAAAAACTTTGATAATAAAATCGAGCAAAGCGAAACGGGTACTGTTATTCAAGTGGGTGATGGTATAGCGAAAGCTTATGGTCTTGATAATTGTATGGCAAATGAACTTATCGAATTCCCAAATGGTGAATACGGAATGGCTATGAATCTTGAAGAAGAGAGCGTTTCTCTTGTTATTATGGGTAGCGATGAGGGAATTAAAGAGGGAGACACTGTTAAAAGAACAGGTAATGTTATCTCTGTTCCTGTTGGCGAGGAATTAATAGGACGTGTTGTTAATGCATTGGGTGAGCCTATAGATGGTAAAGGTCCAGTGTCAGCTACAAGCACTCTTCCAATTGAGCGCCCAGCAAAAGGTATTATTCAAAGAAAAAGCGTTAGTGTACCACTGCAAACAGGTATTAAAGCTATCGACTCTATGATTCCAATAGGCAGAGGCCAAAGGGAGCTTATAATAGGTGATAGACAAACTGGTAAAACAACTATCGCAACAGATACAATTATAAATCAAAAAGGCAAAGATGTTATCTGTGTGTATGTAGCTATCGGTCAGAAAGCTTCAACTGTTGCACAATTAGTTGAAACTTTAACAACGGCAGGTGCTATGGACTACTCAATTATCGTTTCCTCAACAGCGAGTGAACTTGCACCACTGCAATATATAGCACCATACACAGGTGTTACTATGGCAGAATACTTTATGGAAAAAGGCAAAGATGTTTTAATAATTTATGATGATTTATCAAAACATGCTGTGGCTTACCGTGCACTATCACTATTAATCCGTCGTCCTCCAGGACGTGAGGCTTATCCGGGTGACGTTTTCTATCTTCACTCAAGACTTCTTGAAAGAGCAGCTAGAGTTTCAGAAGAATACGGCGGTGGCTCAATTACAGCCCTTCCAATTATTGAAACACAAGCGGGCGACGTTGCCGCTTATATTCCAACAAACGTTATCTCAATTACAGACGGACAAATATTCCTTGAAACTGAATTATTCAACTCAGGTATTCGTCCAGCGGTAAACCCTGGTATATCTGTTAGCCGTGTTGGTGGTTCTGCTCAAATTCCAGCTATGAAAAAAGTTGCGGGACAATTAAAACTTTTGTATTCACAATATATAGAACTAAAAAGCTTCTCACAATTTGGCTCAGATTTAGATGAAGATACAAAAAATCGTCTGGCACTAGGTGAGAGAATAGTTGAAGTTTTAAAACAACCTCAAACAAAGCCAGTTGAAGTTGAACTGCAAGTTATTATTATATTCCTTGTAACTAATGGATATTTAAAAGATATTAAAGTTGTAGATGTTCAAAGATTTGAAGCTGAATTATTTGATTATGTAGCATCAAGCTACCCACAAATATTAGAATCAATTAAAGAAACTAAAGCTTTATCTGATGAAACTCGCGATTTAATAATTGAAGCTACTAATAGCTTTAAAGCAAAATTCATACAATCAAAATAATAGAAAGGCAGGTGTAATCTATGGCGGGCGGTTCAATGAAAGACATTAAACTGCGTATTAGAAGTGTTGAAAGCACTATGCAGATAACAAAAGCTATGGAACTCGTTGCCTCATCTAAACTAAGAAAAGCAAAGGCAAACTTTGAAGCATCACAGCCCTATTTCAATTCAATTTTAAAAACATTAAGCGATATTGTTTCTCATAATATTGATTTTAAATCAGTTTATATTACAGGAAATAAAAATGCTACTGATAAAAAATTGTATATTTTAATGGCTGGTGATAGAGGCCTTGCAGGCGGATATAATAATAATATGTTTAAATTATTTGCAAATTCTAGCAAGGGTGAAAATGTTTGCGTTATACCAATAGGTAAAAAAGCACTTGAATACTCAAAAAGAAGAGGTTATGAAATTGTAACCGAAGATTTTTACTTAGTTGAAGATGTTTCAATTGGGGATTGTAATTTAATAGCTCACACAGTATCAAAAATGTTTGCAGATGGCGAAATCAATTCTGTTATGCTAGGCTACACAGAATTCGTTTCGATGCTATCTCAAGAACCAAAAGTAATAAATGTACTACCAATGACTAATATAATGGTGGAAACAAAAGAAGAAGATAAAAGAGTTGTAGCACCAGTTTTTGAGCCGAGTGGCGATGAACTGTTTAATATGCTAACACCTCAATATATCTCGGCTTTAGTTTATGGCGGCTTAACTTCAAGCTGGGCGAGTGAACTTGGCGCTAGAAGAACAGCGATGGATGCAGCTTCAAAAAATGCTGCTGAAATGGTTGATAAACTATCACTAGTTTACAACAGAGCAAGACAAGCTGCTATTACACAAGAAATAACAGAAATCGTTTCTGGTGCAGGTGCACTTGAATAATTAATTAAAATTAAGGAGAACTAATACATGAGTAAGTTAGAAGTAGGTAAGGTTACTCAGGTAATGGGCGCTGTTATCGATATTCGTTTTGAAAACGAGCATCTTCCAGCTCTTTTAAATGCAGTTAACGTTGACCACAACGGAGAATCTCTAGTGGTTGAAGTTGCACAGCATTTAGGAGATAATGTTGTTAGATGTATTGCGATGGCTTCAACAGATGGTCTTGTTCGTGGTGCAAAAGCTACAGACACAGGCAGCCCTATTACTGTTCCAGTTGGCGAAGTTACACTTGGAAGAATTTTTAATGTTCTAGGTGAAGCAGTTGATGGAAAAGAAACACCAAAATCCGAAAAATATATGCCAATACATGCAAAAGCACCAAGCTACGAAGAACAAACAACAACAGCTGAAATACTAGAAACTGGTATTAAAGTTATCGATTTAATCTGCCCATATACAAAGGGTGGTAAAATAGGTTTGTTTGGTGGTGCGGGTGTTGGTAAAACAGTTTTAATCCAAGAGCTTATCACAAACGTTGCTAATGAGCACGGCGGACTTTCAGTTTTTGCGGGCGTTGGTGAGAGAACTCGTGAAGGAAACGACTTATTCCACGAAATGACAGATAGTGGTGTTATAACAAAAACTGCCCTAGTTTACGGGCAGATGAATGAGCCACCAGGAGCTAGAATGCGTGTTGCCCTAACAGGGCTTACAATGGCAGAACACTTTAGAGACGAAGAAAACCAAGACGTTTTATTATTCGTTGACAATATTTTCCGTTTCACACAGGCAGGTAGTGAGGTTTCAGCTCTTTTAGGACGTATGCCATCAGCCGTTGGTTATCAACCAACACTAGCTACAGAGATGGGCGCTCTGCAAGAAAGAATTACTTCAACTAAAAAAGGCTCTATAACTTCTATTCAAGCAGTTTACGTGCCAGCGGATGACTTAACGGATCCGGCTCCTGCAACTACTTTCGCCCATCTAGATGCAACAACAACTCTAGCTAGAGGTATTGCGGCACTAGGTATTTTCCCAGCGGTTGATCCGCTGGATTCAAATAGCCGTATTTTAACTCCTGAGATAGTTGGCGAAGAGCATTTTAGTGTTGCAAGAGGAGTTCAAAGTATTCTTCAAAGATATAAAGAGCTTCAAGATATTATCGCTATTATGGGTATGGATGAGCTTTCTGAGGAAGATAAGTTAGTGGTAAACCGTGCAAGAAAAATCCAAAGATTTTTATCACAACCATTTAACGTTGCAGAACAATTTACAGGTATGCAAGGTAAATACGTTCCACTGAGTGAGACTATAAGAGGCTTTAAAGAAATTATGGAAGGTATGCATGATAATCTTCCAGAATCAGCATTCCTTTTCGCTGGCGGTATCGATGATGTTGTTGAGAAAGCAAAACAAGGTAGCTAATTCTTTTTAAAAAAGGCAAAAGAAAGGAATGATTATAATTATGCAATCCTTCAATTTAGAAATAATCACAAATGATGGTGTTCATTATAAGGGTGAAGCGAATAGTGTAACCGTTAGAACAACAACAGGTGATATAACTGTTTTAGCAAGGCATATTGATTATATTACAGCTATTGGAATTGGATCAGCAACAATACAAATAGGCGATAAAAAGCGAGTTGCAGCTTGTATGGGTGGTCTTTTAGCTATCACAAATGGTGAAGTTAAAGTATTATCTTCTACTTTTGAGTGGAGTGATGAAATAGATGAAGCAAGAGCTGAAAAAGCTCTAGAAGAAGCAAGAAAAGTTGTGAATTCTGCATCTGATGACTCAAAAGCTGTTGCAAGAGCGAATATTAAAATCCAAAGATCTTTAGCAAGAATAAATGTTAAAAAATCAGTAAGTGAATAAAAAAAGGGGTAATCTTTTATACAGAGATTACCCTTTTTTATATATATTAATAAGAATAAAAAAGAAATATAATATTTTTGTAAAAAACTTCTAAAAAAGTATTGACAAATCTTCGTTTATGTATTATAATTTAATTCGCACTAAAGAAAAGAACTTCTTTAGATAATATTGGGATGTGGCTCAGTTTGGTAGAGCGCCTGGTTTGGGACCAGGATGCCGCAGGTTCGAATCCTGTCATCCCAACCATGAAAAGAATACCGTAAGGTATTCTTTTTTTATATAAAAAAAGATGTCGCTTTTTAACATTGATATAATAAAGAAGCAATGTTAAAATACAAGTAAGAAGTATTAGGGGGTTTGATTATGAAAATAGCCAACAAGATTATAAAAGCGGCAGAAAACAAAAAACAATTAAAAGAACTATCAGAAGATTTGAAGTATTCCAATAGACAAACTCAAAGAATAACTAAAAAAATATTTAATATGAAATATAAAAGATTGCAAAGATTTTTATTAATATCTGAAATATTAGATTTAAAAAAAGCAAACAAAATAGATAAAGAAATAGCAGACATGCATTTTAAGGGAGATGTATCAAATTATTATCATTTCAAAAGAAAATTTAAAAAAGAAATGGCTAGTGATATAGAAATTTTAAAAATGGAAATTAAGGTGCTGAAAAAGTTATCAAAAAGTCGTGATACTAATAAAAATATCACACTTAAAAATTTAGGTGCAACACGAGAAGTGATTATTTCTTTGAGAGATAGTGGATTTCATATTATTTCAGTTCCAGGAAGATATAATTCAGGATATAACCTTGCAAACACTCAAGAGGACATATGCCTTTCTTGGATTAATAATATTAGAACTAATAGATTTAATTTAAAAGCAGATTACACATTTAAATAATAAACAATAAAAAACTTCCCTTTTATTAAAGGGAAGTTTTTATTTGTAGAAATTAAAATTTTGATAAATATTAGTTAATAATTATAAAATATAAATATTAACTGTGTTTTTCCAGTTTAGAGCGCTTTCCTTATATGTTTCATAAAATAAGTCGACTCCTATAATGCCTTCCATTAAGGCAGTACCAGTATCTGTTGCTATTGCAAATCCGTATACAAACTCTCCGTCTGGGCTCGTTATATATAAATGTGAGCCATAAGGGATAATATTTGGGTTTACAGCCACAGAGCCATAGAATAAGCCAAGGCCAGAAGAGCCTTTACCTGTTGCAGAGTAGTATCCTGTTGCGGCAACATTTGATATAACTTGTTTGTAGCTTGATGGTACATTATTATTAATAGTTATGCCACTAGGTGCAGGTAGTGGAGATATAGCAGAATGTTCATAAGTTAAGACTAGTTCGTTTACCGGCTTTTTAACTACTTCAACATTACTAACTAATGCATAATCAAGCTCTCCATCAACATATCTTTCACGATATGTTACTAAATTTTCACCTTGTTGTCCTTCTTCTAAAACATAAGAGTTATTCTTAAATCTAAAAATTAAGCTGTTTGAGCGGTATTCTGTTTCAAATGGGACAACCTCTGAATACTGGTTATCCATATACTCAACTCTATAAACTCTTATTGAATCTCCCTCGATAACAGGGGTGTTTAAAGATGGCTCAGTATAATCGTGCTCACCTAAAATAACTCCTGCCTTATCAAGGCAGTCCTTAACGGTTCCCTCACTAAGGGAAACCTCTTGTGTTACACCATCGGCTAAAATACTAACGGTGAATGCTCTTGTGATGGTGATATTTGATTCTCCATCATCAAAACTGGTGTATAAAATTTTATCATCAATTCCAACTTCCTTATTAGCTAGTGCTAATATCTGCGCTTCATCACTGAAAATACTAACGACAACTTCGTTGCCCAAATCATCTTCAATAAAAGCGACATTTACAGAAAAGAATATAGATGCCATACAGCTAAACATAATAGCTGTGAAGGCTAATGCGCCATAAATTCTAGTAGGGATGTTTTTTATAGCATCTATACCTTTTAAGATTGTTTTTTTCATATAAATATTCTTACCTTTCCGCAGAGTAGTTTATTATCGTATGTAGTTTAACGATTAGTAAATTTAAATTCTGCTAAGCTTTAGAAACTCTAAAGCCTAATTCATATATTATACTTTGTTATAATATTGATATTAATTGAAACATTCTTTAAAGGACTGTAACATTATATCATTTATGTTACTAACTGTCAAAAAAAATCGCTATTTTTCAGCATAATAACCAAAAACTAGTGGTGTTTTCTTATAAATCGACGACCTCTAAGGTTTTTAACATAGTTTTTTTTGTGCATACAAACAGTTATGAATATAATAAAATTTATATAATATTATATGAATTTTATTAAAAAAGGTGTTGACTTTTATAAATAAAAGTAGTAATATGAACATATGAACAGTTGTTCAAATGTTTGATTAAGGAGAAAAATAATGACAGAAATTAAAGTAGATAATGTGGAATGTAAAGATGAAGAGTGCTGTAATTTACTTCATTTAAATTTAAATGAAATGAAAACTTTAAAAGAGGCTATTCCTAATGATATAGCACTTGCAAATTTAAGCGATCTTTTTAAAATTTTTGGAGATGGTACAAGAATTAAGATATTATATACTTTGGGTGAAATGGAGCTATGTGTTTGTGATTTAGCATATACTCTTGGAATGAGTGATTCTGCAATATCTCATCAATTGAGAGTTTTAAAAGCAAATAGATTAGTGAAATCTCGAAGAGAAGGAAAATCAATGTTTTATTCTTTAGATGATGAGCATGTAAAATCAATACTAACACAAGGCTTTGAGCACGTAAACCATATATAATAAAATATAAAAAATAAAAAGGAGAAATTATTATGACTAAAATATTAAAATTAGAAGGACTAGATTGTGCAAACTGTGCTGCAAAAATCGAAAGAAATGTGAGTAAAATAAAAGGAATAGTGGATAGTAATGTAAACTTTATGACTTGTAAGCTACTTGTAGAATTAGAAAAAGAAGATAGCGAAGTGATGAATTTAATTGAAAAAGCCGTTAAAAAAGTTGATAGTAATATAGTAATAAAAGGATAAGTGATATGGAAATCAAAAAAATAATCTACAAAATTATTATAGGCGGAATTATTAGTTTTATCGGACTTTTTTCAAATTTTGATCCAGCGATAAGCTTTATCTTGATAGTTTTAGGATATTTAATTATTGGTGGTGATATTTTATATAGTGCAATTTCGAATGTTTTTCGTGGTAATTTATTTGATGAAAATTTTTTAATGAGTATTGCAACGGTGGGCGCTTTTATAATAGGAGAATATTTTGAAGCTATAATCGTTATGCTGTTTTTCCAAATAGGGGAAGCATTCCAAAGCTATGCCGTTGGAAAATCTAGAAAATCTATTAAAGATTTAATGGACATTATGCCAGATATTGCAGTAGTAAAAAGAGATGGAAAAGAAATCGAAGTTTCCCCTAGTGATGTAAAAAAAGGAGAAACATTAGTTATTCGTCCGGGTGAAAAAATTCCTTTAGATGGATTTATACTAATCGGCTCTAGCAGTTTAGACACAAAAGCGCTCACAGGAGAATCAATTCCAAAAGATGTTTTTGAGGGTGATGAAGTTGTTTCGGGGTGTATAAATATTAATGGGCTTTTAGAAGTGAAAGTTACAAATGAGTACACAGAATCAACAGCTGTAAAAATTATGGATTTAGTGGAAAATGCAAGCTCTAGAAAATCACCATCAGAAAAATTCATAACAAAATTTGCAAAATATTACACCCCTGCTGTTGTTGTAGCGGCATTCTTTTTAGCTATAATACCACCATTGTTTTTTAATGGGAACTGGCAGGAATGGATATATAGAGCATTATCCTTCTTAGTTGTTTCTTGCCCTTGTGCTTTAGTTATATCGATTCCTTTAGGATTTTTTGGCGGCATAGGTGGAGCTTCAAAAAATGGTATATTAATTAAAGGGAGTAACTACATAGAAAGTTTATCAAAAGCGAATATTTTTGTTTTTGATAAAACAGGAACACTAACAAAAGGTGAATTTAAAATAAGCGAGATTCATTCTCCTAAAATGAGTGAAAATGAACTTTTAGAAATCGCAGCATATGCAGAAAAATATTCAAACCATCCAATAGCGAAAGCCATTATCAAAGCTTATAATAAAGAAATTGATTTATCTAAAATAAATAATTTCAAAGAAATTGCTGGAAATGGTGTTAGCATAAATTATAATGGTGATGAAATACACGCTGGTAATAAGCATTTAATGGAGAAATTAGGAGTAAATGTTTTAAATGTTGATGATAATGTAAGTATAGTATTTATAACAAAGAATAATGAACTTCAAGGATATATAACCCTAGAGGATGAAATTAAAGAAGATGCAAGCTTAGCTATTAAAAAACTTAAAAATAGAAATATTAAAAAAACTATTATGCTAACTGGTGATAAAAAAGCAGTTGCCAAAAAAATAGGAGATAAGATTTTAATAGATGAAGTAAGGTATGAATTATTGCCTCAAAACAAAGTTGAAATAGTAGAAAGTGAAATAGAAAAATTAACTAAAAAAGAAAAACTTGTTTATGTAGGCGATGGAATAAACGATGCCCCTGTTTTAGCAAGAGCAGACATAGGAATAGCAATGGGGGGCCTTGGCCAAGAGGCGGCAATAGAAGCGGCAGATATAGTTATATTAAATGATGAGATTTCAAAAGTTGCAACGGCTTATGATATTTCTAAAAAAACAATGAGGATAGTAAAAGAAAATATTGCATTATCATTTATAATAAAAGGAGTAGTGCTTATTTTATCTGGATTTGGGATGTCTTCATTATTAGAGGCAATATTTGCAGATGTAGGTGTTGCGATTTTAGCTATATTAAATGCAATGCGAATAATGAATTATAAAGGTGAAAAATAGAATAAATATATAAACATAGTAAAAAAAGAAACAAGAGGCTCGATGCCACTTGTTTCTTTTTATGTTATAAAGTTTCTTTATCGGTATTCCTCAATAGTTATCCATTTTTTCTATTTGTGAAAGAATTGAAAAAACACTTGACTAACCCCGTTAGCTATGTTAAAATAGCAAACAAGTTGAATTGCTAACTCAGTTAGTTAATAACCTAGTTAGCAATAGACGAATATTCTAAAAAAGAGATATATTAAATATTATTTATCTAAAAAGAAAGGGAAATGGTGAAAGTGATGGCTAATAAAGAGGAAGTTTATGAAGCTTTAGATTTGTTTTTTAAGCATAGGCAAGAGAGAGCAATAGAAGAAATGAGCAGACAAAATATGGGTGCTGTTGCAGTGGTTATGTATCTTTTTGAAAAAGGAGAGGCAAAATCTATTGAAATAAGCAAAAAAATTGGAATAAGCTCTGCGAGAATGGCAGTTTTATTAAAAAAATTAGAAGCTAAAGGAATGATATTAAAAACTCACTCCAAAATAGATGCAAGAGCCATTACAATAAAATTATCTCAAAAAGGCGAAAAGTTTGCTAATGGATTTAAAGAAGAGTTATTTTGTTCAATGGAAAAGGTTGTTGATGAAATAGGAATAGATGAAATTAAAAAAATAGTAGATGGCTTAAATAGAATTAGCGAAATTCTAAGTAGTAATAAGCCAAGACAGATGGAGGATTTAAATGCTTAAATTATTAAAAAATCTAACAATAAAAGATTTTATGTTAGTAATTATTGCAATAGCTTTAATATGTATGCAGGTTTCTTTAGATTTAACCTTGCCAGATTATATGTCAGAGATAACTATGCTTGTGCAAACAGAAGGAAGTGAAATGGCTGATATCTATTCAGCTGGAATAAGTATGCTAGTTTGTGCGGTGGGAAGTCTCATTTTATCAGTAACAGTTGCTGTTATATCTGCAAAACTTGCTGCAAACTTCTCGTTTATCACAAGAAGTAAAATATTTACAAAAGTTATGGGCTTTTCAATGAAAGAAGTTAATTCTTTTTCAACCTCAAGCTTAATTACTAGAACAACAAATGATATAACACAAGTTCAAATGCTAATTGTTATGGGACTACAAATGCTAATTAAAGCACCAATAACAGCCGTTTGGGCGATAACAAAAATATCAAGCAAAAATTCATCTTGGACTTTAATTACAATTATAGCTTTAGTTATACTTCTTATAATAGTAACTACCTGTCTATCTCTTGCAGTGCCAAGGTTTAAAATTCTTCAAACTCTAACTGATAATATTAATAGAGTGGCAAAAGAGAGCCTTGATGGAATTAATGTTGTAAGAGCATATAATGCAGAAGATTACCAAGAAGGAAAATTTGAAAAAGCAAACGAAGATTTAACAAAAGTTAATGTATTCACTTCAAGAACAATGTCGTTTTTAATGCCTAGCATACAAATGATAAGTAACGGATTGCAACTAGCAGTTTATTTAGTTGGTGCTGTTTTAATTAGCGAGGCTGTAGGAATGGATGGATTAACACTCTTTTCAGATATGGTTGTGTTCTCTTCTTATGCTATGCAAATAATAATGTCGTTTATGATGCTAGTTATGGTGTTTATGCTTCTTCCAAGGGCAACTGTTTCAGCAAGACGTATAAATGAAGTGCTCGAAACAAAAGATTCTATTATAGAAGGCAAAAAAACTAGTGGAAATGAAGAATTAGAAGGCGAAATTGAATTTCGTAATGTTAGCTTTAAATACCCAGAGGCAGAAGACTATGTTTTAAAAAATATCAGCTTTACTGCAAAAAAAGGTGAAACAGTTGCATTTATAGGTGCTACTGGCTGTGGCAAAAGTACAATTATAAACTTAGTTCCTCGCTTTTATGATGCAACAGAGGGTGAAGTTTTAGTAAATGGTGTAAATGTAAAAGAATACACAAAAAATGCTTTAAACGGTATTATTGGATATGTTTCTCAAAAATCAGTTTTATTTACAGGAACTATTAAATCTAATATAGTATTTGGAGATAGCGATAGATTTGCAAAAGATAAAGAAGATTTAGCGGATTCTATTGATATAGCACAAGCATCAGAATTTGTAAAAAATCTTGATAACAAATATGAATCTTATGTAGCTCAAGGAGGAACAAATTTCTCAGGCGGACAAAAACAAAGAATATCAATAGCAAGAGCGATTTATAGGGATCCAGAAATATTTATTTTTGATGATTCATTTAGCGCACTTGACTATAAAACAGACAGAACTCTGCGCGAGACTTTAAATGAGGAATGTGGCGATGCAACAATGCTAATTGTTGGCCAAAGGATAGGAACAATTAAAGATGCAGATAAAATTATTGTTTTAGAAGATGGTGAGATTAAGGGAATGGGAACACACACATATCTTTTAGAAACCTGCGATGTTTATAAACAAATTGCCCTATCACAACTTTCAGAGGAGGAACTAAAAAATGGCTAAAAATGAATATAAATTAGGCTCTAATGATAAAACAAATCAAAGAAGAGGGCCAGGTGGCCCTGGTGCAATGGCTGGTGGCGGTGAAAAAGCAAAAGATATGAAAACCGTTTTAAAAAAGCTAATAGCATACATTAAAAATAAAAAAGGGATAATGCTCTTTGCTATAATTTGTGCTATGCTTGGCTCTATTCTAACATTAATGGGCCCTGATAATATATCTCGCCTTACAGATGAAATTACTCAAGGTATGCAGGCGAGTATGTCTGGCACAGGCTCAATGAATATGGAAGCGATAACTTCTATAGGAATATTTTTAGCTGCAGTATATGCAGTGAGCTATTTGTTATCAACATCGCAAGGTGTTATCATCTCAAGTATTATGCAAACAACTGCAAAACAATTAAGAACAGATATTTCAAAGAAAATAAATAAACTTCCTATGAGCTACTTTTCAAAAAACTCAAAAGGTGATGTTTTATCAAGAGTGACAAATGATGTGGATACAATAGGAAGATCTTTATCGCAATCAGTGGGAACATTTATTTCAGCAATGACTTTACTAGTAGGCTCTGTAATAATGATGTTTTTAACGAATATAACACTTACAATAACTGCAATTCTTTCAACTGCAATTGGATTTGTTTTTATGATGCTAGTGATGAAAACATCACAAAAATATTTTAAATCGCAGCAAGAACACTTAGGAAGTATTAATGGGCATATAGAAGAAATGTATGCAGGGCACACTGTTGTAAAAGTTTATAATGGGGAAGAAAAAGCAGTTAAAATATTTGATGATATAAATAAAAAGCTTAAAAATAGTGCTTTTAAAGCTCAAGCTTTATCAGGACTTATGATGCCAATGATGACTTTTATTGGAAACTTTGGCTATGTGAGTGTATGTATAGTGGGAGCTCTGCTTGCATTAAATGGCAGTATAACCTTTGGTGTTATTGTTGCTTTTATGATATATATTAGATTATTCACTCAGCCTTTAAGTCAAATAGCACAGGCAATGCAAAATCTGCAATCAGCATCAGCTGCAGCGGAACGTGTGTTTGGATTTTTAGAAGAAAAAGAAATGAGCGATGAAGCTCATAAAACTAAACAGCTAATCGATGGCGGTGGAAATGTTGAATTTAAAAATGTTAAATTCGGATATACTGAAGATAAAATAATTATAAAAGATTTTAGCGCATCAGCAAAAAGTGGGCAAAAAATAGCAATAGTTGGACCTACAGGTGCTGGTAAAACAACAATGGTTAATTTGTTAATGCGTTTTTATGAAATAAATTCAGGTGATATATTAATTGATGGGGTTTCTATTAATGATGTATCAAGAGAAGAAGTTCACTCAAAATTCAGTATGGTACTTCAAGACACATGGGTGTTTGAAGGTACTCTTCGTGAAAATTTAATTTATGCAACAGAAAATGTTTCAGAAGAAGATTTAAAAAGGGTAGCAAAAGCTGTAGGTCTTCATCACTTTGTTAAAACTTTAGAAAAAGGTTTTGACACTGTTTTAAATGATAAATTAGAGCTTTCACAAGGGCAAAAACAGCAAATTACTATTGCAAGAGCAATGATAGCTGATAAACCTATGCTGATTTTAGATGAGGCTACTTCATCAATAGATACAAGAACAGAACTACAAATCCAAAAAGCTATGGATCAATTAATGGAAAATAGAACAAGTTTTGTTATAGCTCACAGACTCTCAACTATTAAAAACTCAGATTTAATATTAGTTATGAAAGATGGCGATGTTATCGAAACAGGAAATCATGATGAATTATTAAAGAAAAAAGGCTTTTATGCAGAATTATATAATTCACAGTTTGAAAGTGCTTAAATTAAAAAAAGATGCAATTATATAGACAGATACTAATAAAGAAACAAGTGGCTCGATGCCACTTGTTTCTTTTTA
>CAYJEK010000028.1:0-27147 GCA_964369205.1 uncultured Oscillospiraceae bacterium
GTATTTGCTTTTGGTTTTCTGATATTTGCAATAAATATTTGACTTTTAAATTTCTTGGATTTTCGCTTTTAGGTATCTGCTTTTTAATTATCATATATCTCTTACACCTTAGCTTTAGTATAGCAGAGATTTATTTCTAAAGTATATACAGAGGATAAACTAAGAGTGAAATATTACTATTTGTATTAAAAATTATAAGTTATATTATGGCTATAGTGTAAATTCTATAAAAAAGCATAAAAATAAAGAAGTAATATGAAATTACTTCTTTATTAATTTATATATTGGACAAACTTAATATATGACTATTAAAGGTGAAAAAATGATTAAGCTTTTGGTAAAAGGCCTAATTCTTTTGCAAAAGGTTTCATAGCTTTAATGCAAATCTCGCTCACTTCTTTTACTTCCATACCTAGCATTTCGCAGCCATTTTTTATAACTTCGCGATTGCATTTTGCAGCAAATTTTTTGTCTTTAAATTTTTTCATAAAGCTTGAAACTTCTAAATCAGAAATTCCGTTAGGGCGCATTTTAGCTGCTGCAGAAATTATGCCTGTTAATTCATCAACTGCAAATAAGCTTTTTTCCATGTTTGTAATTGGCTCTATATCAGCACATATTTTGTATCCGTGGCTAAGTATTGCTCTTACTTCTTCCTGAGATACTCCAGCTTCTAATAAGTCTTCTTTTGTGTGCTGTAAATGCTCAGTTGGATATTTTTCATAATCATAATCGTGAAGGTATCCTATCGCTTGCCAATGCTCAACATTCTCATTAAAATGCTCTGCCATTCCGCCCATTGCCGCCATAACGCCAACGGCATGTGCGATTAGATGAGGCTCTGATACCATAGGGGCTAGTAGTTCTTTACTTCTTTCTAAAGTTAGCATAGTTTTTTCTTCCTTTTCTTTTTAAATTAAATATTAAATAATAATATAATATTATCATATTTTCATTTCAAGAGCAAGAATTTATATTAAAATTTGCAGTATAGAATTTTGAAGTAAAAATCCTTTTTTAGTAAGTGATATAGTGTCGTTTTTAAAAGTTAGCAAGTTTTCTTTTTCTAAAAGAAGGAGTTTTTTTATTATATCATCACTAAAGGTGTGGTTGTATTTTTCCTTTAATATATTTAAACTTAACCCCTCGCAAAGCCTTAAAGATAAGATTATATAATCAAAAACATCTACTTTTGAATCTTTAATAGTTTTTGGATTATTTATAAATGAATGAATATCACTCTCATAATAAAATCTTTCTTCATTAATACAGCTATGAGCAGAAGGGCCAATGCCCACATAATTATTTAATTTCCAATAAGAGTTATTATGGCGGCTCTCATAGCCATCTTTTGCAAAATTAGATATCTCATATTGTTTATAACCTAAAGACTCCATTTTTTTAGCAGCATATAAATAAAAATCGCCCATTTCATCATCGCAAATTAAGTTTTTAGGCGGATTTTTAGAAAAGTTTGTGCCTTCTTCAATTTTAAGCATATATGAGGAGATGTGTTTTATATCATATTTAAAAAACAAATCGATAGTTTCATCAAGCTCTTTGTAAGTGTAGTTTGGGAGACCTAGCATGATATCAGCACTTATATTTTGAAAGCCAGCTTTTTTAGCAAGACTAAAAACTTCTTCTACTTTATTCGTGGAATGAATTCTGCCAAGAGTTTTTAGCGAAGTTTCATTAGATGTTTGAACTCCTATTGATAGGCGGTTTATACCGAGATTATAATAGCCTTTAAGTTTAGTATAATCTAAAGTTTCAGGATTTGCCTCGAGTGTTATCTCTGTGTTTTTATCAAAAGGCAAAATAGAAAGAATATTTTCTAGCTGATTAATAGATAATAAACTAGGAGTCCCACCTCCAAAATAAATAGTTGGGCAATAAGAAAGATTATATTTTTTTATTTCGCTTATTACAGCACTAACATAAGCATCATCAACACTATTTTTATCACCAAAGGTGTAAAAGTCGCAGTAATTACATCTTTTTTTACAGTATGGAATATGGATATAAACTCCTGATATCATAATTATAAAAATCCCCTTTTTATTAAACTAAATTAATTATACCCTAGAAGATTTATAAAATCAAATTATTAGCAGTCGATATGTTATAAAATTAATAACTATAAGATATAAAAAGCGAAATATGGCAAAAAGATAGGTGTATAGCTGAAAATGTAAAAATAATGTGAAAATAGAAAATATTGTTGACAAATAAAAAAAAGGTGGTATACTAGAATTAGCAATTGACACACGAGACTGCTAAAAAGGAGTGAGAAGATGGATATAAGCAAAAGACATAGACTTATTCTTGAGGCAATTATTTCAATGTATATGCTCTCAGGTGAGCCTGTTGCATCATCGATGCTAATGAATGAGCTTGAGATAACAGTATCCTCAGCAACACTTAGAAATGAGATGGCTCTTTTAACAAAGCTTGGATATTTAAATCAGCCACACATAGCAGCAGGAAGAGTGCCAACTAATAAGGCATATAGATATTACGTTGATAATATGAAGCTATCGGGCGAGCTTACTAATTTAGAAAAAGAAGAAATTAAAAAAAGATTTAATCAGCTAGATACAGATAATCAAAAGCTTTTATATGGAGCTACAAAATTATTTTCAGATATGCTAAAAGTTGGGGTTGTTATTTTGCAGCCAACTGATATCGACATGAAATTTGCAAATTTTAGAATTTTAAAAATGGGTAGATTTAATATTGTTATTGTAGCCGTAACAGCTCAAGGGGATGTTCACACAAGGGTTGTTAGAATAAATAGTGATGTAAAAGATGAAGAGCTTGAGCAAATTTCATATTTTATAAATAGTAAATTATGCTTTTTATCTTATATAGATATTGATAAAAAATATTATGAGATGCTAAGTGAAAAGTTTGCAAAAGAAAATATAGCAGTAACTCAAATTTTAAATGGTGTTATTTCTTTAATAGAGCAAGCAGGAAATCAAAATATTTATATAAATGGTCACGAGCATTTATTAAAAGTGACACATAGTGAAAAAGGAATAGCTAATTTATTAAAACTATTATCAAATCACGAAGATTTAAAAACTATTATAACACCAGCACAGCAAAAAGTTTCGGTTGTGTTTGCAGATGAATTGCCTATAGAAGGAATAGATAATACAATCTTT
Source organism: uncultured Oscillospiraceae bacterium (assembly GCA_964369205.1). Lineage (GTDB taxonomy): Bacteria > Bacillota > Clostridia > Oscillospirales > Ruminococcaceae > RGIG3102. Next base: position 3,174 of record CAYJEK010000028.1, read on the forward strand.
ATATCCACAAACTTTTATGGAGTAAGTGGTGTAAGAGGAACTATCGCTTTAATTTCCTCAGAGGCAGTTGATTATGAAGATATGTTTTTAAAAATTGATTACTTTTCTCGCCTTTTAACAAGGGCGATAACGGGATATGAAAAATAGATAAAAGGAGAATAGTAAAAAAAGATGGCAAAAAAAGAAAAAGCAGAAAATCAAGAAGAATTAAAAGAAGAAAAAGTTTTAGAATCTGAAGTTGAGGTTTTAGAAGAAGTAGAAGAATTAACAGAAGTTGAAAAACTAAAAAGACAAATTGATATAGATGCAGAAGTTTACAAAAGAACTTTAGCAGAATATGATAATTTTAGAAAACGTTCTGCAAAAGAAAAAAGCGAGACATACACTAATGCTACAATGGCGGCTGTTTTAACACTACTTCCAGTTATTGATACATTAGAAATGGCTATAAATGCACCTTGCGAAGATGAAAATTATAAAAAAGGTGTTGAAATGACTTTAGTTTCAGCAAAACAAGCTTTTGAAAAACTAGGTGTTGAAGAAGTGGGCAAAATAGGAGATGAATTTAATCCGAATTTGCATGCGGCTGTTTTGAATGAAGAAGTTGACGGGCTTGAAAAAGGCATGATAACAAAGGTTCTTCAAAAAGGATATAAAGTAAACGATAAAGTTATTCGCCATGCAATGGTGGCAGTAAATAATTAATTAAGAAAGTTAAGCGAAAGCTTTTCATATATAAAAAAATAAAAAATAATTAAAAGATATAAGGAGATTTTATTATGGGTAAAATTATAGGTATTGACCTTGGTACAACCAACTCATGTGTGGCTGTAATGGAAGGTGGCGAAGCTGTTGTTATAGCTAATGCTGAAGGAATGAGAACAACACCATCTGTTGTAGGTTTTTCAAAAACAGGTGAAAGATTAATAGGGCAAGTTGCAAAACGTCAAGCTATCACAAATCCAGATGGAACTATCGCTTCAATTAAAAGAGAAATGGGCACAGACCATAAAGTTAAAGCTGATGGAAAAGAATACACACCAGAAGAAATTTCAGCAATGATTTTAGCAAGACTAAAAACAGAAGCTGAAAGCTACCTTGGTGAAAAAGTAACAGAAGCAGTTATCACAGTTCCAGCTTACTTTAACGATTCACAAAGACAAGCAACAAAAAATGCAGGTACTATTGCAGGCCTTGATGTTAAAAGAATTATAAACGAGCCAACAGCAGCAGCACTAGCTTACGGTGTTGATAAAGAGCAGGAACAAAAAATCCTAGTATACGATTTAGGCGGCGGTACTTTCGACGTTTCTATTATCGGTATGGGTGATGGAGTTCAAGAAGTTTTAGCTACAGCGGGCGATAATCGTCTTGGTGGTGATGACTTTGATGAAAGAATTATCAAATGGCTAGCTGCAGAATTCAAAAAAGATAATGGTATTGATTTACTTTTAGATAAAATGGCTGCACAAAGATTAAAAGAAGCTGCAGAAAAAGCAAAAATTGAGCTTTCAGGTGTTGCTCAAACATCTATAAATCTGCCATTTATTACAGTTGATCAAAATGGACCAAAACACTTAGATATGACTCTAACAAGAGCAAAATTTGATGAACTTACAGCTGATTTAGTGGAAGCTACAATCAAACCAGTTCGCCAAGCATTAAGCGATTCAGGCCTTGCTATTAGCGAAATTGACAAAGTTTTACTAGTTGGTGGTTCAACAAGAATTCCAGCTGTTCAAGATGCTGTTAAAAAAATAGTAGGAAAAGAGCCTTTTAAAGGTATAAACCCAGATGAGTGTGTGGCACTAGGTGCTGCTATTCAAGGTGGTGTTTTAGGTGGCGATGTTAAAGGAATTCTTCTTTTAGACGTTACTCCGCTATCACTTGGTATTGAAACAGTTGGTGGTATCACTGCAAAAATCATTGATAGAAACACAACTATTCCAACTAAGAAAAGTCAAAAATTCTCAACTGCTGTTGACAATCAGCCTTCAGTTGAAGTTAATGTTCTACAAGGTGAGAGAGAATTTTCAAAAGATAATAAATCACTTGGTATTTTCCACTTAGATGGAATTGCTCCAGCACCAAGAGGTGTTCCGCAAATTGAAGTTACTTTTGATATAGATGCAAATGGTATTGTTTCTGTTTCTGCAAAAGATTTAGGAAATGGTAAAGAACAATCTATAACAATCACATCTTCAACTAATATGAGCAAAGAAGATATCGAAAAAGCTGTTAATGAAGCTGAGCAGTTTGCCGAAGAAGATAAAAAACGCAAAGAAGAAGTTGAAACAAAAAATTCAGCTGATGCAATGGTTTATCAAACAGATAAATTAATTAAAGATATGGAAGGCAAAATCTCAGAAGAAGAAAAAACAGATTTAACTGAAAAGCAAGAAGCTTTAAAAGCAGCTATCACTGCTGATAATATGGAAGATATTAAAGCTAAAATGCAAGAACTTGAAACATCACTTCATGCAGTTTCACAAAAAATGTATGAGGCGGCAGCTCAAGAGCAAGCAGCACAAACTGGTGATGCTGAAAATAACACTAGCGAAGAAAAAGATGAAACAATAGTTGATGCCGACTATAAAGATGTTGAATAATTTAAAAAACTAATATATACTATTAAAGGCGGATAAATATATCTGCCTTATAGTATTATATAAAACTAAACAAAAATGAGGGAATAAAAGTGGCAGACAAAAGAGATTTTTATGAAGTACTTGGAGTTAATAAATCGGCCTCTGAAGCAGATTTAAAATCTGCATATAGAAAAGCTGCAAAAAAATATCATCCAGACTTAAATCCGGATAATAAAGAAGCAGAAGCAAAATTTAAAGAGGCTAATGAAGCTTATGAAGTGCTATCTGATGCCGAAAAAAGAAAACTATATGATGCATACGGCCATGCAGGAGTAGATCCAAGTTATGGAGCTGGAGCAGGCGGCTACGGCGGCGGTTTTGGCGGTGGCTTTGGCGGAGTTGATTTAAATGATATATTTGAAAGCTTTTTTGGAGGAAGTGGCTTTGGCGGCTCTTCTTCAAGAAGAAGTAATCCTAATGCACCAAGAAGAGGTGGCGATGTTAGGGTTTCAATTAATATCTCATTTATGCAAGCGGCTCACGGCTCAGATTTTGATATAGAATTTCAAAGAGAGGAAAGCTGTCCTGATTGTAGTGGCTCTGGCTCTAAAAAAGGAAGCTCATCAAAAACTTGTCCTGATTGTGGTGGCCAAGGCCATGTTATGGTTCAGCAAAGAACTCCTTTTGGTGTAATTCAAAATTCAAGAGTCTGCTCTAGATGTAATGGTAAAGGGAAAATTATTACTGATCCTTGCAATAAGTGTAGAGGTAATGGCAGAATTAATGTAAGAGTTAAAAAGCAAATTAATATCCCAGCCGGTGTTGATAACGATCAAAGCCTTGCTCTTCGCGGCGAAGGTGATAGAGGTGTGAATGGCGGGCCAAATGGCGATGTTATTGTATTAATAAATGTTAAAGCTCACGAAGTGTTTACAAGAAAAAAATATGATGTGTTTATCACTGTTCCAATTACTTATGCGCAGGCTGTTATTGGAGATGAGGTAATCGTTCCATCTATCGATGGTAAGGTTTCATATAAAATTGCAGAAGGAACACAAAGTGGCACCACAACTCGTCTTCGTGGAAAAGGTGTTCAATACTTACACGGGAGAGGAAGAGGCGATCAGTATGTAACGGTGGAAGTTGAAATTCCAAAGAAGATTACAAGAGAGCAAAGAAAAGCCTTAGAGGCATTTGAGAAAACTTTAAAAGATGATAATTACGAAAAACGAAAAGGTTTTTTTAAAAAATTAAAAGATTTATTTGATTAATAAAATTATAAAAAAATCAAAAATGGTGAGGATGAATATCTTCACCATTTTTATATATGTATGAAAATCGAAGAATTGTTAAAAAGTTTACAATTTGTTAAAAGTTAGGTAGTAAAATATTGGAAAATTGAATTGATAAAATCAAGCTATTTATGATATAATAGCTTGAAAAAATTAAAATTGATTAAGAAAACAATGAACAAAAACTCATACGGAGAGAGGATTTTTTTATGAAAAATAAGACTAAAAAACTATTGTCACTGGCACTTGCTTTTAGTTTAGTTGTGCAAATTGGCTTTCAGAATTTTTCTGTTTATGCAAACGGAACTGAAAATGCCACTGGAACACAAGCAACACTTAATGAAGCACCAGAGATAACACTAGCACCAGAGGTGACGGCTACACCAGAGGTGACAGCTACACCAGAGGTGACAGCTACACCAGAGGTGACAGCTACACCAGAGGTAACGGCTACACCAGAGGTGACGGCCTCGCCAGAGGTGACAGCTACACCAGAAGTAAAAACTACACCAGACGTGAAAACTTCACCAGAGGTGTCAGTTTCACCAGAGGTAACAGCTTCTCCAGAAGTGACAACCTCGCCAGAAACTAAAATAATAACAGAAGTTGCAACAGTTTATCCGCAAACATTCTTTGTGGACGAAGAGGTTGTAGATTTTGAGTTTCCAAAATTAGGAATTACTCTAGAAGATGGTACAACAGATTTTATAGAGGTAGTTTGGAGCGCAAAAACAGATAAAGATGAATTTGAAAACACAAGCAAAGCAGCTATATATACATATATTGCATCTATAGATAGCGAAGTATATACATTAAATGAGGATGTAGTGCTTCCTGAATTTGTAATAAATGTTGAAAATGAGGTAGCAAGTTATAATTTGAAAAATAGAGCTATAGCAAAAAGCGTAACTTTTGTTTTTGATATCTATGGAGATGGAGAAGACGCGGACGATGTAACCATAACAAAAAATATTGGCGATACAATTAGCCTAAGCGAAGTTCCAGAAGGGTTTAACTCATGGAAAATTATAGGTGAAGATGAAAAGTTTTCATTTGATAATCCTGCAACAGTGGATACAAATGAAGGCACTGAATTAACTGAATCGATGATATATGATAATTATTGGGATGATAGTGATCCTGATAACGGGAAAATTCTTATAACACCATACTGGATAGTTACCTTTGATGTTAATTCAAGTGGGGGCGATTATGAGGAAGGTGTTGATTTTCAATTAGAAGTTAATAATGGGAAAGCAATTCCTGTAAATGGATTTAACAGCTCAATAATTAGAAATATGGATCCACAAGCAACAGGCTGGAAAATATGTTCTACTGGAGATAGATTTGTGTTTGATGAAAAAATACTTTTGTCGTTAGGGACTGTGGTTTCACAAGCAACACTAGTTACTCAAGATTTAAGATTATGCCCTATTTTCGATGAAGTGCCAGTATATTTTATGAAGGATAATTATCCAGTTAATAATATAGGGGATATATTAGACAGAAATCTGGAAGTTTTAAGTGATGCACTTGTTACATTAAATAGAACTATTTCTACTACAACTCCAACTTCTTTAGGAGCACCAATTGGAAGCAATATTATAAATGGTGAAGCCTTTGGAGAAACTAGTATTTTTGAAGGCTGGTATACAGAGCCATATGGCGGCGGAACTAAATGGGAGTTTGGCACAGATGGTACAAAGGTGACTTCAAATCATATCACAATATTAAAAGATGATAGTAATGATTATGGTGGTGATCTAAGTTGTGTTATTTTATATCCAGCAGTAGAAGAAGTTTGGGTAGTTAAATTTTATAATGACAGCTATAGTGGCGGAGAGGATATTACAACTTTAAAAGTGGACGAAGGCACTATTTTAACTGAAACTACAAAAGATAATAATGGAAATGTTATTGGTCCGATTATTAGAGGTGAAACAGAAGTTAATCTTGAAGAAAATGAATTTTTAGCGGGCTGGGCACCAGCAATAGATGGGGATTACAAATCTAATATAAGATGGCAATTTGGCGAAAATGGAACACCAGTTTCAGGAGATATTGCAAATGGTGATTATTCAAATAGAATTATAGAATTGTATCCAATAATAGAGAGCAAAGATAGCGCTCAAATCACTATTAATTTTGATTTTGATAATAATAAAACTATTGATGGTGGATATGAAGATCCAACTACTGGTGATTGGGTAGATGTAGATGAAATCACTATTAACAGGGGAGATACTGTTGATACAAGTAAAGAGCCAGGTATTGGCGCTCTTGGATGGGTGGATCAAGATGGCGATGATTTTACTTTTGGTGAGACTACTCCAGAGAAAAATTTAATACTAACACCAGTGTTTAATGTTCAATTTGAAAATAATGATGGTGCAGAAGGAACTATAGAAGGCACAGAAGGAACAAATCCGCCACAAGGAGTAGTTAGTGGCGGAAAAGTTGAAAAGCCTAAAAATCCGCAACCAGAAAAAGGAAACCCTACCGGTTGGTATGAAGATAAAAATGATAACAATCAAGTGGATCCAGGGGAAGAATGGGATTTTGAAAAAGATATCGTTACAGAAAATGTAGTTTTAACACCATTTTGGGAATTTAAAGTTTCTTTTGATGAAAATGGAAATGGAATTGTAGAAGAAGAATATGGCGAAACTACAATTTATGTTAAAAAAGATGAAACAGTAGATAAAGATAATGATAATATTCCGTCAGGCTATGAAAAATGGCTTGATGAAACTGGAAAAGAATTTATACTAGATGATAAAACATCAGAAGAAGATACACCAACTAAAGTTGATAGAAATTATATAGTTCATCCACCAAGGGAAAGTATATATGTTTTCTTTGATGATGAAATCTTAACTACTATGAGTGATATTGAAGCTTGGTTTAATAGTTATGAAAAAAACTTAAATGACTTTAAAGAAGCTATATTTGTTGCAAATGAAGGTGATCCGATTACTGGAGGAGAGAGTCCACTTGAGCCGCATAAAGAATTTGATAAAGGCTTATTCACAGGAAATGGATTTGCTTCTAGCCTTGGGACTTTTGAGGGCTGGTATACAATGCCAAATGGACAAGGCACAAAATTTGCATTTGGCGAAAATGGAACTAGGGTAGAAGGAAGTGTAATAAAATCAGTGACAATTGTAGACGAATATTGGGGTGAGTATGTACTAATGCTATATCCTCACTTTACTAAAGCTGATACTGGCACAGATGGCGGCGGCGGAGGAACAACCTCAACACCAACACCAGCACCAACCTCAACAGCGCCTGCATCAACAGCTGCACCAACTTTAACACCAGCACCAACTTCAACAGCACCAGCTACAACAGATGCACCAGCAACTACACAACCATCAGAAACCAATGGACCAAGCAGCACTCCAGCACCAGGTGGAATTACAATTCCAGAAGGTAAAGAGCCAGATGATGTTACGGTTGGCGGAGACAAGGTTGAAGAAGATGATTATGATATCGATGAAAATGGCAATCTAACACTTACACCAGAATTTTTAGCAACTCTACCGGATGGTGAGTATGAAATGGTGGTAGAAGTTGATGGACAAACTTATTCAACAACATTTATTATGGAAAACGGAGTTCCTCTTTCAGCAGGAGAAGGTGCAGGTTGGAGCTTGTTTGACTTAATTATGACAATTTTAGCAGTGCTATTCTTCTTAATTCATGCTCTATCAAAACCTCGAAAAGATGATGAGGATGAAGAATACAAAAATAATCAAGAAGAAGAAAAGTATAAAAAACGCAAATTAACTTCACTAGTGTTAATGCTAATAGCAATATTTAATATTGTATTACTATTAATGACTCAAGATTTCTCTCTACCAATGGGTATTTTTGATAGCTGGAGTTTAATATTTGCAATAACAACTATAATATCAGCATTAAATGCATATTTATTTAAAAAGAAATATGAAGATGAAGAAGATGATAAAATAGTTTATAACAATTAATAAAATGTAATAATTAATTAAAAAAAATAGGAGGCTGAAATATTTCAGTCTCCTATTTTATTAGATGAATATAGATTTAAAAGAGGATAAAAAAACAAGTGGCTTTGAGCCACTTGTTTTTAAATAAGATTTATTACCAAGAAAGATTAAACAAATAATGTTGTCCAAGCAAGGTAATATAAAATTGAAATGATAGTGAATGATACAATAATTGGAATTGTTCTTTTAATAATATCATTTAATTTAACATTGAAGTATTCCGCTGTAATTGTTAAACAAATATGAGTTGGAGATACTTGCATTGCAACATATGAGATACTCATTAATAATACAACTAATGGAAGCCCTGCATTCGGCACTGTTGCCATAGCAAGAGGTAAACATAAAACAACTGTTGCAGTTGTTCCAGCTACTAGTGTTCCAAAAAGGAAGATTAAAACGAATATTAAGAAGCTTGGAATTGGGAATTGAGAGAAAAACGCAGGAAGTGCTTCCATAGCCCCTGTTGCTGTTAATAACTCTTTAAAAGTCATAACTGCTAGAGTGTTAAATACAATTTTTGATTCAAAAGCTGATAAAAAGAACGGCATAATTTCGCTGAATTTAAATTTATTTACAACATAGTATGCAGCAATTGTTATTGCAGCTGATGTATAAATTTGGAATTCAAATCCAACAACTAAAGTGATAACTGCAGCAATTGGCCAGATACCTTTTAATAAATCTAAAGCATGCTTTTTTGAGTTTGATCTATCCATAGTTTCGCCAGTTGACATTGGAACTTTTCCTCTTAATAGGAAAAAGCAGCCAAGTGCTAAAAGAACCACAACCATTGGTAGCATAGCGATAACAAATGATGAAACACTTATTTCAGCTATTTGAAGTGCAATTAGGATAAATCCGTATGTAGGAAGGAATGCTTCTGAGATGTGTCTAAAGAAAGTTGTTGTAACAGCTTGGTCTTCTTTTGGGATAATTCCATCAGTTGTACCTTTAACAACTTCACCTGCTATCATAACAGCATTTGGTGATGGTAATAGGCCGATAACTGCAGGTGCAGCGGCACAGTTTACCCATCTATTATTGAAAAGACCACCAAGACCAGTTCTCATAAGTGAAACAGCGCCTCTTGCTTCCATCATTCTTTGAATAAATGTGATTAAATACATAACTAAGACAAGTTGTAGAGTACTTAAAGCTGTAAGTCCGTTGATTGCAGCAACTGCTACTTGATTAAACGGAAGCTGATAAAGTGCCCATGTTGCAATACTACCTACAACGATAGCTAGCGACATTGGCTTTCCTTTTTGCACAATAAACATTATAATTGCAAAAATAATTAATAATTTTACTAATACCATAATTTCTCCTTTTTTATTATAAACATAGAATACGAATATTATATCATATTTTAGTTAGTGTTGACAACATATATTTCACAAAAATTTTATATTTTTAAAAAAATATATTCACTAAATTTATGTAAAATAACAATAGAATTAGTTAAATTTAACACAAAATTTTTATTTGTATTAATTTATAAAAAGTGGTATAATAATACATATCAATAATTAAAAGGATAAGGTGATAGTTTATGAGATTAATGAGCAAACTTATTTTTAGTGAAAACACTGCAAAATTTGCCCTTGGTATGATGAAAGTTTATAAAACTTTGTTAGCTGCAAAACTTGCAGGACTAAATTTAACTATTAATAAACTTCAAAAAAGTACTTTTCCGGATAATTCTAAAAAAACAGCCATTAAAACAACAGAATCTAAAACATTAAAGGAGGAAAAAGATATGAAAGGATTTTTAAAATTTTTTGCAGTAGCAGCTCTTGCGGCTCTTGCAGCAGCAGTATACTATATGTATAGAAAAGACAAACATCTAAAGAATCTTGAAGATATGATGTATGGCGAGCATTTTGAAGATGATTTTTATGATGATGCAATGGAAGATTATGCTGATGTACAAGATGAAGCGCTAGAAGAAAGCGAAACAATATAATTAAAAAAATCCCGATTTAAAATCGGGATTTTTATTTTGCAAAATATTAAACTAAAAGCTTTGCATCAATTAAATTTTCGTTTTCTTTTGAGAGTACAAATTTATATAAACTAAAGTGTTTTTCTTTTTTGTTTATATTAAAAGTGTATTTTACTACCTCTTTATGCAAAACATTTTTTGTTTGAAGTTCTTCTTTTTTAGAGTTTTTAATATCTTTTAAATTTAGCTTTTCAAACCCTGTATAAATAAAATTATCTCCTATATAAATAGGCTGAAAGCAAAGTTTAAAATTAAAAAACATTACACTTCCTAGGATAATACTAGATGAAAAATTCCCATTTACAAATAATTCTATATAAAAAGCTATCATTCCAAGTAAAATTAATGCTTCGCAAGTTTTTTGAATATATAAAACATACTTATCTCTTACAAATTTTAAATTATCTTGCTTTTTAAGTTTTATAAATGCTATTTCCTCCACTATATATAAAACTACAAAAAATAAAGAGAATAAAAATAATACTATTTTGAGTGAATTTAGAGTAGCTATTTGTGATAGAAAGATAATAGATGGCACTGATAGTAGTAATGAAATGATTACTGATATTTTAAATTCTTTTAGCATTGCTTACTCCTTAAATTATTATAAAATATTGTTACTAATTAAGTATATCCTTGTAATTTATGAATGTCAATATAAACTTAGTCTTTCATATTTTTAAAGAATTCTAAAGCATAATTTACAGATTCAACGGCATCTTTTGAGTATTTATTGGCATTAATCATTTTAGCATACTCTTCATTCAAAACAGCGCCACCCACCATTATTTTTACATCAGGGCATTTTTCGTTTAACTTTTTTATTGTTTTTTGCATATTAGAGACTGTTGTAGTCATTAAAGCGGAAAGCCCTACAAGTTTTACATCTTCTTTTATAACAGTGTCAACGATTAAATCGATATCAACATCTTTTCCTAAATCTATTACAGTAAAGCCATAATTCTCTAAAAGCACTTTCACAATATTTTTTCCAATATCGTGAATATCCCCTTTAACCGTGGCGAGCACAATTTTGCCTTTTGAAACTTGTTTTTCGCCTTTATTTAATAAAAATGCCTTTATTTCATCAAAAGCTGCACCTGCGGCAGAGGCACTCATTAATAATTGAGGTAGAAAGCTTTTTCCTTCTTCATAATTTTTCCCAACTTCATCAAGAGCTTTTATAAGATATTCGTTTATTATATCAAGAGGTTTTTGTGTTTTTAATAGCTGGATAGTATTGTTTTTTGCATCTTCACTGAGGCCTTTTATAATAGCCGTTTTTAAATCTATATCGCTTTTTTCTATTATAGTATCAGCTTTTATGCTTGCATACTTACTAATGAAATTTTCAAAATTATCATCCTGAGCGTTTAGAGCTAAAAAGGCATTATGTGCCGTTATAATTTCATCGTCTAGTGGGTTTAGTATAGCGCAGTTTAGACCTTGTGTTAGCGCCATTGTGTAAAAACTTGAGTTTATTTTTTTTCGATAAGGAAGCCCAAAAGAAATATTTGATACACCTAAAACTGTTTTTACTCCTAAATTTTCTTTTATAAGTTTTAAAGTTTCTAAAATTACCTTTGCTGAATTTTTATCGGTGCTCACTGCCATAACAAGGCAGTCGATAATTATATCTTTTTTATCTATATTATATGTTTTTGCAGTATCAACAATTTTTTTTGCAAGTAAAAATCTTTCCTTTGCAGTGTTTGGGATTCCTTTTTCATCTAAAGTAAGCCCTATAATTACACCGCCATATTTTTTAATTAAAGGGAAAATCTTTTCCATCTCCTCTTTTTTTGCATTAACGGAGTTTACTATAGGTTTTCCATTATAAATGCGCATTGCATTTTCCATAGTTTTAAAATCAGTGGTATCTATTTGAAGAGGAATATCTGTAACTGATTGAATAGCTTTAATAGATTTTTGCATCATTTCATTTTCATCTATTTCAGGAAGTCCCATATTAACATCTAAAATATCTGCGCCCTTTTCCTCTTGAAGAAGAGCTTCTTTTAAAACATAATCAAGATTATTATTTTTTAAAGCCTCTTTTAATAGTTTTTTGCCCGTTGGATTTATTCTCTCGCCTATTATTTTAGGCTCTTCATTTATAAAAACAGTTTTTGAATATGAAGTGGCGATAGTGAAATCCTTTTTAGATATAGCTTTTGGCTTTATATTTTTTGTTTTTTTAATCATCATTTCGATGTGCTCTTTTTTAGTGCCACAGCAGCCACCTAAAAACACAGCTCCCAAATTTGCTATTTCAAGCATATAATCGCTAAATTCATCAGCACTAATTAAAAACACCGTTTTTCCATCGATTTCTTTTGGAAGACCTGCATTAGGGCTCACCAAAACAGGAGTAGATGAATATTTAAGGATATCTTTTATTATAGGTATCATCTCTTTTGGGCCAAGTGAGCAGTTTACTCCAAGAGCGGACACACCAAGTCCTTCTAAATAAGCCACCATAGTTTTTGCATCTGCTCCTGTTAAAGTTTTAAAATTTTCATCAAAGGTAATACTTGCAAAAATCGGCAGATTAGAATTTTCCTTTGCAGCTAAAACGGCAGCTTTTACTTCATATAAATCGCTCATAGTTTCAATTAAAATTAAATCGGCTCCACCATCTTTTGCAAATTCTACTTGCTCTTTAAATATTTTATAAGCCTCATCAAATTTTAAATCTCCCATAGGCTCCATCATTTTTCCAATAGGGCCAATATCATATGCAATATAAGCTTTTTTATTAGAATTTTTAATAGCCTCTTTTGCATTATCAATAGCGGCTTTTGCAAGGGGCTGTGTTTTTTCTTTAAACTTTAGATTATTTAATCCAAAAGTGTTAGTTAGAATAATATCAGCGCCGGCATTTAAAAATTCGGTGTGCATTTTTATTACTAATTCTTTGTTTTCTATATTCAAATTTTCAGGATTTTCTCCCACTTTTAATCCGTTTTCTTGTAAAAAAGTGCCAGAGCCTCCATCAAAGTAAACTATTCTATCTTTTATTAAATCTAAAACACCCATTTTTACCCCTTTCTAAATTCACAATTTATATTATCGCAGTTTTGGCATTTATTTTCCTTTTTGTTTTCACTATCACTAATTCCAATAACAGCCGTAACACTTTTTTGTGGAACGAGCATATTACTTTTAGTAAGGCTTACTCCAGCCGTTTTGTAGCCGTTTAAAAATTCTATAAAATTTGGCTGAAATTCAAGGCCAAAATCCCCATAGCCTGGGCTATATCTTTGTTTAAAATATTTGTTTTTCTTTTTAAATTCTAAAGAGAGTTCTCTTTCCTTTTCATCAATCAGTTCCTCAATAATTGCATTACTACAAGCGGATAACACTAATTGTTTTGCAGGATTTAAAATAGAATATTTTCGTATTAGGGCATCAACACCACTCCCAAGAGTTGCCACTAGAAGAATAACTTCAGTGCAGTTACTTAAATTTTTATTTAGGTGGATTGAATTTGTTTTTATATTAGCAAATTCAATAATACCATCTTTAAAATAAACAGGCATTTTTTTGTAGCTAAATTTAAATGAAAGAATAGGAGCGATTTCTTTTAAACATTCTTCTATTAAATTGTTGATAACTTCATCCGCTTCTATTTTATAATACCCAAGATATCGTTCTATCTCTTTTTTGTTTACGTTCATTTTATATATCCTTTTTAATCAGCAGAAAGTGTATCGCTTAAATCATATCCTATAATATGGTGAATACTTTTCATTATATCATAAGCTATATGAGGTTTATTCATTGTGTATAAATGAATTCCATCTACACCATTTGCCACTAAATCAACAATTTGATAGCTAGCATAATTTATCCCGGCTTGATACATAGCCAAAGGATTATTTGCAAACCTATCAATTATATCGCTAAAATTTCTTGGAAGAGAGGTGTTAGAAAATTTTAAAATCCTTTTAATTTGATTTGCATTTGTAACAGGCATTATCCCCGCTATTACAGGCACATTTATTCCTATATCTCTTATTTTATATAGATAATTATATAAAATATCATTATCAAAAAACATTTGAGTGGCTAAAAAATCACAGCCAGCATCAACTTTTTCTTTTAAATTAAGGATGTCTAGATGCTTATTATCAATTTCAAAATGTCCTTCTGGATAGCAAGCGCCGCCAACACAAAAATTCTTATCAAATTCTTTTATATCCAAAATTAAATCTCTTGCATACTTATAATCACTTTTTATTAAGCTAGTGTCTTTTGGAATATCTCCTCTTAGAGCGAGAATATTTTGAATGTTATTTTCTCTTAAATCACCTAAAATGTTTTTAACATCATTTTTAGTGAGTGTTATTGATGTTAGATGTGCTAGGGTGTCAACCTTATCAGTGTTTTGAATTTTTGAGGCAAGTTTTAGAGTGTTTTTATTGTTAGTGCCCATAGCCCCATAGGTAACAGAGATAAAATCTGGATTCATTTTTGCAATTTTTGTTACGGCTGTTTCAATTTTTTCAAAATCTGAGCCTTCTTTTGGCGGGAACACTTCAAAAGATATGCTTGGTGTTCCTTTTATAAATTTATCGGTTATTTTCATAGTATTGGCATTCCTTTCCTTTAATAATATTGTTTTTTATAAATAAAAAAGTCCCTGCTTAAAATTAATTAAGCAAGGACGAATAAATCGTGGTACCACCTTGGTTTATATAAATATCACTATTTATACCTCTTCAGCTACGGAAAAATTCTTATAGCCTATTGCTGTAACGGGCACACCCGATTTACCTTACATATCAGATAAATAACTCAAAGACCATTTTGGGCAATATCTCTTTTATTCCTTCTCAGCGAAACTTTAAATAAAGTTTTGGAACTCTCTGTGAAAATACTTATTGCTTACTTTTCTTATCATAGTTTTTATTTTATTAACTTTTGTAAACATTTTGCCATATTAATATAAATTTGTCAAGAAAAAAATAAAAAAAGAAATATATACATAATATTTTAAAGTAATAGACTTTAAATATATTTATATGCTATAATATTTTAAAAGGCTAAACTGTCTATATTCTATCTTAACTTCACATAATATATTACTAATAAATTTATTAAATACTAGGCCTTATTCATACTATATGAAATGAGTGTAAAAAGATGAGAAGAAAAGAAGCAGTAATTATATTTACAAGAATTCCAATACCTGGAAAAACAAAAACAAGGCTTATGCCTTGCTATTCAAAAGAAGAATGTGCAAAGTTACACACGTATTTTTTAAAGGATATTTCATTAGAATGCGAAAAATTAAATAGAGATATTTTTGTTTCCTATGAAGAAACTGGAGATGTTAATATTTTAAAAAATATAATGGGCGAAAGTAAAGAATATTATCCTCAAATAGGAGATAGTCTTGGGGATAAAATGAAAAATGCGATGGAGTGTGTTTTTAAAAAAGGATATAAAGCGGTAGTTTTAATTGGAACAGATATCCCGCAAATAAACAGCGCTATACTAGAAGATGCATTTAATAAATTGGATAATAAAGATGTAGTTTTAGGGCCAACGATTGATGGAGGCTATTATTTAATAGGAAGTAAAAAACCTATAAATGAGGCTTTTAAAAAGATAGAGTATGGGAATGAAACTGTTTTTGAAACGACAAAAAACTTAATAGAAAATAAAAACCTTTCTATAGATTTTACAAAAAAATTAAATGATATAGATGAAAAAGAAGATATTTTAAGCTATAAAAAAATGGATATTAAAAACTATACCACCGCATATCTTAAAAAGAATCCTAAAATATCAGTTATCATTCCTGTATATAATGAGGAAAAGATAATTAAAATTTTAGAAAAACAGCTTGAAAAATTAAGAGATTGCGAAATAGTACTAGTGGATGGTGGTAGTAGTGATAATACAGTAGAAATCCTTCAAAAAAAGTATAAAGTTTTAAAATCCAAAAAAGGGCGAGCGGCGCAAATGAATTGCGGTGCAAAATATAGTGGCGGCGATATACTGTTTTTTCTTCATTGCGATAGCATAATTCCAAATAATGCTGTGAGCGAAATTAGAAGAGTGATGAAAAAATTTAGATGGGGCTGTTTTGGAATAGCCTTTAAATCAAAGAAAATAATTTTTAATATATGTAAAACAGCATCTAATATAAGGGCGAATATTGGAAAAATTGCCTTTGGAGATCAGGGCATATTTATTGATAGAGATTTATTTTTTGAAATAGGTGGTTTTTTAGAAATTCCTATAATGGAAGACTACCAACTCTCATTTGATTTAAAAAATAGAAAAGACAAAATGGGTATGACAAAGTATCCAATTTACACCTCTCACAGAAGATTTAAAAACACTTTAAAAGAACAGCTAACTGTGATGTTTTTAATGAATAGAATGAGAAAAATGTATAGAGACGGAGTGTCTCCTTATAAATTATCAGCTATTTATAAAGATGTAAGATAGGGGTGTTTTTTATGCAAAGAATAAAAGGCTTAAAAGAATTTACTCAAAATAAAGAGTATAGAAAAGCTATGGAATTGCCAAGTGATATGCTAGAGGAGTATGAATTTTTAGCACAGGGGGAATATAATATAAATTATGTTTTCACTCATCCAGTTTGGAATAAAAAATTGATACTTCGAGTTAACACAAAGAGCCAAATGAATTTAGAAAATCAAATAGAATATGAATATAATGCATTAAAACTATTAGAGGAATCTAAAAGGGTTCCAAAGGTTTATTACGTTGATGGCAAAAAAGATATTTTTTTATACGGAGTGCTTGTTATGGAATATATCGAGGGGCACTCAATGGATTATAAAAAAGAGATTTTTGAGGGGGCTAAAATTTTAGCTGATATACACTCGGTGAATATCAATAATGAAACCCATTTAATAAATCCTGCAAACCCACTTAAAGCCATACTTTTAGAGTGTAAAGATTTAATAAAGGTTTATAATGAATTTCATTTAAGCGATAATAGGGTTAAAAAAACTATAGCAAAATTAATGGATAAAGCTTTTCTTATTGCAAATAATTCAAAAGAGGTATCTCCATACACCTGCTGTATAAATACTGAATTAAATTCCACTAATTTTTTAATTAATAATCATCACAGTATGCTTATTGATTGGGAAAAGCCTATAAAAGGAGATCCTGCCCAAGATTTAGGCCACTTTTTAGCACCGACTACAACTTTTTGGAAAACAGATGTTTTATTAAATGAAAAAGAAGTTGATGAATTTATAAAAGAGTATAAAAAGGCTGTTGGAAATAGATTTAATTTAGACGGCATAGAAAAAAGAACGAAACAGTTTATAGCTATAAATTGCATTAGAGGTATCACTTGGTGTGCTATGGCTTGGTGTGAATATCAAAGTGAGGAAAAATTAATAAAAAATGAATCTACCCTAAAAAAATTAAATGCTTATTTAGATATTAGTTTTTTAGAAAGCATTGAAAAGTATTTAGTGTAAGGAAAGGATGAAACTATGATAAGTTATGATTTTAAATATTATATAAATCAGATGAAAATTACGAGTTTAATAAATATGTTTGGAAGTGTATTTATGCTAGCGTTTTTTTAGTAATGTTTAAAATAGGGATAGCTGTAGAATTAACACCTATTGTAGGACTTCATTTTTTCTTTAGATTATCCACTGTTATTGAATTTAATAAAAAATTAAAAACATATATAAAAAATGAACTTTATGATAAATTAGAAAATGTTAAAAAATCTATAAATGGTGTTATTTATAGAAGTATTTTTGAAACAGTGATTATATTAATTCCTGTGTTTGTATATTTTATTATAAAAGATAAAGTGCTAGCTTTTAATTTAGTTTTAATCGTTTATATTTTTATGGCGGCAAACAATTTATTAGCATATTTTATTTTTAAAAAAATACATAGCGAAGTTTTAAGCGAGGATTATATAGAGGAAAAAGGTAGTTTGATAGAAATATTTGACAGCGAATAAGAATATGATATAATAAAGAAAATAATATTAAAAAGGAGTGTAGTTTTTGTTAAGTGTGGCTTAGTTTAATTTTGAATACTCAAAATTAAAAAAATAATTTGCAATTTATAAAATAGGAGCGGAAATAATCCGCTATTTACTATGCACATTATTAAAGCTTACAAATAATAAAAATCTACACAGTATATAAACTTTATAAATATAGCCGTATAAAAAAGGAATATATAGTGGTTTAGTTTATAGTGTATAGATTTTTTCTATACACTTTTTATTTACCTTTAAATAAATGTGCTACTAAAATTTACTAAACTAAAAAGGATTATCATAAAATGATTAAAACATACAAAACAATTGAATTTGATAAAGTTTTAAATGAAGTGAGCGAATTTGCTTTATCAAATAATGCAAAAGATAAAATATTAAATTTAGCACCATCTTTAGATGAAAGAGAATGTAAAAAAAATCTGCATCAAACATCAGAAGCAAGAAAAATAATAGAACACCTAGGCTCTCCTCCTCTAGTTTCAATGAAAGAACTTGAAAAAATCCTTGTTTTAATAGAAAAAGGCTCAATGCTTTTTCCAGAAGATTTTGAAGTTATACGAAGCTTTATAAATTCTTGTAAGAGGATGAAAGGCTATTTAAAAAAAGCGGAAAGTTTAGAAGTTAATCTTTCATATTATGGAATGTCTTTTGTGGATTTAAGTGTTTTACACGATGAAATTGAAAGATGCATAAGAAATGAAAAGGTTGATAATTTAGCTTCAAAACCTCTTCAGGATGCAAGAAGAAAACTTGAAAATGCAAAAAGCTCAATTAAAGTAAAAATTGATTCAGTTTTAAAAAGTAAAAAGAATTATTTATCTGATAATAATGTGGTTATACGAAATGGAAGATTTGCACTTCCTGTAAAAAAAGAATATAAAAATCAAGTAACAGGCTCAGTTGTGGATATTTCAAGTAGTGGGGGAACTATTTTTATAGAGCCTTCAAGTGTTGCAAAGCTTCAAGGAGAGATAAATAATTTAGAAATAGAAGAAGAAAATGAAGTTAGAAAAGTTTTATATACTCTATCAGCTTTAGCAGAAGATTATATTAAAGAATTAAAAACTAATGAAGAATATATGCATAGATTGGATTTTATATTTGCAAAAGCGAAATATTCTATAAAAATTAATGGTATAGAAGCAGAAATAACTGCGAATAGAAAAATTAAAATGATTAGCGCTCGCCATCCACTATTAAAAAAAGAGGAATGTGTCCCATTAGATTTTTTTGTGGGTGAGGGGTATAACGGCATAATCATAACAGGGCCAAACACAGGCGGAAAAACAGTGGCTCTTAAAACAGTGGGCTTATTATCTCTAATGGCTCAAAGCGGGCTTCACGTATCAGCAGAAAGAGGTAGTGTTTTTTCAATGAATGCGAATGTTTTATGCGATATTGGAGACGGCCAAAGTATAACTGAGAATCTTTCAACCTTTTCAGCTCATATTAAAAATATAATAGCTATATTAGAAGATGTAACTTCTGAAAGCTTAGTTTTACTCGATGAGCTTGGCTCAGGCACAGATCCTGAGGAGGGAATGGGAATAGCTATTGCTATTATAGATGAATTAAAAAGAAGAGGCTGCTTATTTTTAGCTACAACGCACTACCCAGAAGTTAAAGAATATGCAAAGAATACTCAAGGTTTAATAAATGCTAGAATGGAATTTGATAAAGAAAATTTAAAACCATTATATAAGCTTAAAATAGGAGAGGCGGGAGAAAGTTGTGCGCTTTTTATTGCAGAAAAATTAGGCTTTCCAAATCATTTATTAAATAGGGCAAAAGACATCGTGGGATTTTCTGATAATGATACTAATCAAAGAAAGATAGCAATAGATAGCCATCAGTATGAAAATGAATATAAAAAATCTAAAAGTCGTATAATTAAAGATATACCTATTAGGAAAAATGAAATTAAAGATAAATTTTCAATTGGTGATAGTGTTGAAGTTCTTCCAGAAAAGCATATCGGGATTATTTATAAATTAGCTGATGATAAAGGGGATTTTGTTGTTATAATAAGAGGCGAGAAAAAGCTTATAAATCATACAAAGTTAAAATTAAAGGTTAAAAAAGAAGAATTATATCCTGATGACTACGATATGTCGATAGTTTTTGATACTACAGAAAATAGAAGAGCTAGAAATAAAATGAAAAAAAGACATGATCCGAATTTAATTATTAAGTATGATAAATTAGATTAAATATTAAAAGAGATAAAATTCTCATTACTAAAATAATAACAAGCTGACATATAAAAATGTCAGCTTGCTATTTTATTGCTTTTCGCTCTTATAATCACTTTTTAAAAAAATTATTTTAAAATTTGAAATTTATGTATTTAAAAGCCATAAATAGTTTACTTATTTTAATCTTTATACTATAATAATATTAGAAAGACTAAAGTTTTATAAAGGAAAATATTATTATGAATGAATTTTTAGCTCCTATTATTGTGGGGGCGGTATTACTATCTGTTTGCCTGGTTAGCATAATTAGAGCAAGTCAATTTGATTTTAGATGCACTAATTGTAAAAAAATATTTAAAGAAAATCCCGCTGTATCAGCTTTTGCTCCTCAAAGTAATGGACGAAAATATTTAAGATGTCCAAATTGCAGAAGAAAATATTTATGCGATTTAATTTTAAAAAGGAAATAGTAATTTGAATAAATATAAATTTTTAGCCGTTAATACAATCTTGTTTTTTATAAGTACTTTTAGTAGTAAGTTTTTAGTGTTTTTATTAATGCCTATATACACAAGTGCTTTAACTACACAGGAATATAATGCTGTTAATCTAATGATGCAAACTGCAAATATTATGATACCTATAGCTTCTTTTGGTATGGCAAATTCTATTATACGTTTTGGGCTTGATAAAAAATATTCAAAACATAAAGTTTTTACAATAGCTACTAACACTTACTTAAAAGGGTTTATTTTATCATTAGTTTTTTATCCTTTAATTGTGCAAATAGATGTTATTGGGGAATATGCAGCATATCTTTATTTGTATCTTTTTGCAAGCTGCCTTAGAACATTAGTTCAGCAGTTTTCAAGAGCGAGAACATTAACAAAACTATATGCGGCAGATGGAATAATTGCAACTATTAATACACTTATATTAGTGTGGCTGTTTTTAATTCAATTAGAACTTGGTCCAATAGGGTATATTTTAGCTATAATAGGTGCAGATTTATTAAGTGCATTATTTTTAAGTAGTATATCTGGTGCCTTTAAATATTATAAAATTAAAGCTAATTCTAAAAAGCTTACAAAAGAGATGCTAAGATACTGTGTCCCGTTTATCCCTAATAGTATTTTTTGGTGGATAACTAATGTTTCGGATCAATATCTAGTTTCTTATATGGTGGGAGAATCAGTAGCGGGGCTTTATGCAATTAGCTATAAGCTTCCAGGGATAATAGTTTTATGTAGCACTGTTTTTACTGAAGCTTGGCAAATATCTGCCGTTTCTGAAAGCGGAAAAAGCGACACAAATAGATTTTTTAAAAATATATTTAAAGCATATCAGGGTGCTATATTTATAGCAGCGGCATTTTTAATTATGCTTATAAAACCCCTTAATAGTTTAATGGTGGCTGAGAGTTATTATGAATCGTGGGTGTTTATACCGATATTAGTTATCGCTACTGTGTTTTCTTGTTTTTCAACATTCTTATCAAGCATATATATGGTAAGTAAGGACGGAAGAGCCAATTTATACACAATGATGGCAGGTGCCTTTGTAAATATTGGGCTAAATTTAGTTTTAATTCCGCAGTACGGTGCTCAAGGCGCTGGAATATCAACACTAGTTAGCTATTTTGTTGTTTTCAGCTTAAGAGCAATAGGAACTAAAAGTATAATAAATATAAAAATTTCTCCAGTATCAATTTTAGTGAATCTTATTTTATCATTAGCTTTAAGCTATGTAGTTATAATGGAAGCTGAAAATTGGATACTTATTGGAATGGGTATTACATTAGTAATTACTGCATTTAATTTTTCTTCAGTATATGGATTTATTAAAAACATTATAAAAACTATTTTAAAGAAAAAATAAGGAGGACACAGTATGAAACTTCAATTCGTAGGTGCAACTCACGGGGTGACGGGTTCTGCTCATTTATTAAAAACAAATGGGAAGAATATTCTTGTTGATTATGGTATGAGGCAAGGCAGGGAAGAGCATATCAGCTATGATTTGCCCATCTTAGCCTCAGAAGTAGACTACCTTTTACTCACGCATAGCCATATAGATCATAGTGGCTATATTCCGTTTTTGGTAAAAAATGGTTTTAATGGAAAAATATTTGCAACAGGTGCCACAACGGATTTAGCAAGAATTATGCTTGAGGATTCAGCGCATATTCAAGAGCAAGAGGCGGAATGGGCAAATAGAAAAGCAAAAAGAAGTGGTAAAAAAGAAGTGGAAGCTTTATACACTATAGAAGATGCAAAAAAGGCGCTAACTTTGTTTCATAAAGTGGAATACTTAGAAGAGGTGCAAATAGAAGAAAATATATTTGCAGTTTTTTATGATGTTGGGCATCTTTTAGGCTCTGCTGCAATTCAAGTTATATCTATTGAAAATAATGAAGAGCGAACAATAGTTTTCTCAGGAGATGTTGGGAATATTGATCAGCCTCTAATTAAAGATCCGCAGTATATAAGAAAAGCGGACTACATCGTTTGCGAGAGCACTTATGGCGATAGAAATCATAGAGAAGTAAAAGATTATAGAGTTGATTTAGCGAAAGTTATAAAAGAAACTTTTGATAAGGGTGGAAATGTTATAATTCCGGCATTCGCTGTTGGCAGAACTCAAGAACTACTATATTTTTTAAGAGATATAATAACTAAGGGTTTAGTAGAAAATCACGATGTACCGGTTTACTTAGATTCTCCTTTAGCTATAGAAGCTGTTGAAGTGTTTGATGATAATATATGGGGATATTTTGATGATGAAGCGATGGCAGTAGTTAAAGCGGGAATAGATCCAATAAATTTCCCAGGGCTAAAGCTTACAGTTAAAAGTGATGAGAGTAAACTAATAAACTTTGATAAAAAACCAAAAGTAATAATATCAGCAAGTGGAATGTGTGATGCAGGTAGAATTCGTCACCATTTAAAACATAATTTGTGGAGAGAAGAATCAACGGTTGTTTTTGTTGGATATCAAGCAGAAGGCTCTCTTGGAAGGATGCTTTTAGATGGGGTAAACGAGGTTAAACTGTTTGGTGAAATTATTGATGTAAAAGCTAATATTATAAAATTAGATGGTATAAGTGGTCATGCGGATCAAAAAGGGCTTATAAAATGGCTATCAGAATTTAAAGAAAAGCCTAAAATGGTGTTCACTGTACACGGAGATCCTAGTGTGTTGCCGATTTTTGAAGAGAAAATAAGGGAAGAATTAAATCTTCATACATATTCGCCATACTATTTAGATGAATTTGATTTATTAACAGGATACCAAACTCACGTTGGAGATAAAACTATAATGGCAAAAGAAAAAGTGAAAGTAGTTAAACTATCTAGAGCTTATAGTGAATTTATAGCAGTACTTAATGAGTTATCAAAAGAAGCGAAAAAAGTTTCAGGATATCCAAATAAAGATTTAAATAAAGCAACAAGACTTTTAAGAGAAGTTTTGAATATATTTAAAAGTAAATAGAAGATAGATAAAAGGCTGCTTTTAGTAGCCTTTTATTATATATACATTATAATGTAAAATAACAAAATAAAATAAACAAAAATGGAGTATTATAGATAAAAAATTACCATAGATATTTATATCTAAAAAGAGTATTATATAAGTACACCACTTTTTATTGCTATGCATTTTTTAATTAAAAAAAATATTTTTAAAAAAAATTAAAAAAAGTGTTGACAAAGAGGGAATGTGGTGGTATACTAATCTAGCTGACCAAGAGAGGCACTTAAAAAAGTGGCTAAGCTAGTGAGCAAAAGGACCTTGAAAATTAAACAATAACAAGAACAGCTTGTGAGGAAATCT
>CAYJEK010000029.1:0-14606 GCA_964369205.1 uncultured Oscillospiraceae bacterium
ATACCAATCATGCTATCTATTTTATTGATGGGTGGAATGTTTTTTGTAGAAAGTTCGTTTAATTGGTGGTACACCTTAATACTCCCATCTTCAATTTTTATTATTGTCTGCTTTAATACATCAGCCGAGAAAAAGCACAATCGTCACGGACTTTTTTCAGTTTGTACAGATAAAAGAAAACTATGGATTTCTTTTATTTATTCAAATACAATATCACTAATTGTTTTAAATTTTGTTTTCTTTGTTTTTATTACTATATTTACTTGCTTTTTTGGATTTAAAACAGACATGAGCGCAAACTTATTAGCTGCCTTTGTACTATCAATAACATTCGCTTGGCAGATACCTTTATTTATGTTTATAGCTGAAAAAACATCTGCAATAATGGGTGTCTTTATTGGCCTGACTCTTAATATGGTGTTCGGTATTTTCTTTGCTCCAAGTAAGCTATGGATTATTCCTTTTGCTATTCCATCAAGAATCATGTGTCCTGTACTTGGTGTTATGCCAAACGGTTTACCTGTTGAAGCTGGCAGTAATCTTGCTGATTCTTCCGTTATCATTATAGGCGTTTTAATTACAATATTATTATATTTTATCACAACAATTTTGACTACTTTATGGTATAATAATTTAGAGGAATGATTATGAAAAATAATATAAAATCTGAAGTTTATAGATTCATCCATTCACCTTTACTGCTAATTCACATAATAGTTCCTATTTTAGGTTCATTTTTGTTTATAGCATACTCAGCTTTATCAAACCAAAGTGAAGTGTATGAAGTTTTAGCTTTGATTCAAGTTTTATCTGTAACATTTCCTGTACTTATAGGAATAATTACTGGTTTATCTTGTGAATTCGAGCAAAATGCAGGTAATTTTCAACTTATGCTTTCCAGTAAAACTTTCAAATTTATGCCACATATTAATAAATTACTCGTTCTTCTTATTTTTGGTTTAGCATCTGCAATTTTTACAACAACTTTGTTTTATATAGGCTTTTACTTTTTTGGACATACCAGTTTTACTGCTTTATTTTTTATTAAAACAGCAGTTTTAATCTTTACAAGCATGATTCCTTTATATCTTTTATCTTACATAATAAGTTTTTTATTTAGCAAGGATATAAGTATTGGATTTGGAATTGTAGGAGGATTAATATCAGCACTACTTCTTACAGGTCTTGGCGATTACAATTGGTGGTACACCCCATGGGGAATCGCCTCTCGTTTTTCATCTTCAATTTCAACGAGGCACTTTGGAGTAGATACTATTGAAATAAATTACGCAATAATTTTTTTATTGATGTTTACAATAATATTAACAACCTTATTTATATTAATTTTTAAAAAATGGGAAGGTAGATTATCAGGAGATTAGGAGAAAGAAATGTCACGAATTTTAGTTATTGATGATGATATTGCAATTTGTAAAACAATTGAAAAAACACTTACTCGAGATGGGCATGATGTAATTACTAAAAACGATGCACTTAAAATCACAGCAGATGATTTGAAAAATTGCAACTTAATTTTATTGGATATTATGATGCCAGAAATGGATGGAATTACTTTTTGTAAGCAAAATCGAAACATTATCGACTGTCCTGTTTTGTTTTTAACTGCCAAAACTATGGAAGATGATGTCGTCGATGGATTTTTAGCAGGTGGTGATGATTATATTAAGAAGCCCTTTGCCATAAATGAGCTTCGAGCAAGAGTGAATGCACATTTACGACGTGAAACAAGAGAGCGACACCAAAGTTTGATTTTGGGCGATTTTGTATTTGATTTATCCGAAAAAATTATTACATTTAAAAGTGAAGCGATATCTCTAACAAAAAGCGAATATGAAATATGTGAGCTATTAGCAAGAAGAAAAGGGCAAGTTTTTTCTCTTGAACAAATCCTTGAAAATGTATTTGGATTTAATTCTGATAGCGATACAACTTCAATTCGTGTTCACATTAAGAATATACGCAGCAAATGTGATTTTCCTATTGATACAGTTTGGGGAGTGGGGTACAAATGGAAATAAAAAATACAAAATCAATTTTTCGCCTTTTTTTAGGCTCTTTAAGTTCACTTGTGCTATCAGTTATCCTACTTATTATAACTTCAATTGTTATGTTATTACTTGCTCTACAATATGAAATATTATTACCAGCGAACTTCGTAGAAACTGAACTTTCAAATCTTGAAGATACTTTTTATGAAAACTTTAATGGGGATTTATTGCCGATAAATTCAAGCTATGTCATTATCGATTTAGATTTTGGTGTGCGTGAAAGCAATATGAGTGATGATGATAAAATAAAAACTCAAAACTACTTATTAGATGGCAGTAAATCATATTATGATAGTTACAAGCAAATTTCTCTTTCAAATGGCGATATTTTAGTAGTAAAATATCAACTATTAGCTCGTTTTAGTAATCCTTTACTTAATAAGATAATTCCATACCCTGAAATAACTTTACTAATTTTTGTCTTATGCCTTATCATAGTGTTTTCTATTATTACAGCTCTACGCTTTAGCAAAAAACTCAAAATAAACCTTGTGCCAATTATAATTGCAAGCGAAAAGATTTCACAAAGAGATTTAGATTTTGATATTCAGCCAAGCAAAATTAAAGAATTTAATGATTCTTTAGTTGCTATTGATAATTTGAAAACTGAACTTAAACTCTCACTTAATAAGCAATGGAATGAAGAGGAGCAAAAAAAATCTGCTCTTTCAGCACTCGCACATGATTTAAAAACACCTTTGACTATTATAAAAGGGAATAGCGAGCTTTTACTTGAAGATGATTTAAGCGATGATACTCTCGAAACTATTTTATATATTAAGCAAGGTGCAGTAACCATTGAAAAATATATTGAAATGTTAATATCTGCTTTAAATGATAGTAATTTTAATATATCTAAAGAGGATACTTCTCTTGAAAGCTTTATTGATGATTTAAAAACCGACATCTTACCACTTTGTAAAACGAAAAATATATGCCTAAATTTAGAAAATAAAGCAACAACAGATACCATAACTATAGACACAAAGCTTATGCACCGAGTAGTTATGAATATTATAGATAATGCTGTTAGATTTTCAGAAAAAAATGCTACTATTGATTTTATTATAACTGAAGAAAACAGCTGCTTTTTGTTTGATATTTTAGATAACGGCAAAGGCTTTTCAACTGAGAGTCTTAAAAAAGGTATGATAGAATTTTATACCGAAGATACTTCAAGATCTTATAAACATTATGGTTTAGGCTTATCATTTGCAAAAAAAGTAATAGACTTGCATAATGGGTTTATCACAATCTGCAACATCGAAAAAGGTGCCAAAGTATCCATACAAGTTCCTAAACAAATATAATGCATTTGTTATAGAGCCACTACATTTTCTTGTCGTGGCTCTATATTTATCTAAATCCCAATACTATCCCAAATATGGCGCAGTTAGTCGGCATACCTTTACTTCCGAACTACTATCATCTCTCAAAGTATTGTGAAAGTAAATATTACATATATCATTTTGTGGTATCATCAAAAACTTCAAAGCCCAAAAAGTTATCTGTAGCAAGCATGGTTTCAATAAAATCGCTCTCGACAATTCTTGTAGTGTTTCTTTTGAAGTATAGACAATACTTTTCACCTATCTTTAGCTTGCTACCTTTTCTTAAATTAACTGTTGTTTCTACACCTTCAGCATCCATAATTTTGATTTTCATAAATTTTCTAAGCATAACTGGGGCGATAAAAACACAAGTTCCAACTACTGTTTCATATTGCTTTTTCTTTGCAATATTAAAATAACCCAGTGCTTTAACGATACTCACTACAAATATAATACCGCTAAGGCATAAAAAGATCGTGTCATGAGCCATAAAAAAATAGGCTACCCCTAAAATGAGACAGCCTAAACCTATTAACATTGTAATTATTATTTTGCTCCTAAGCGGAGCAGGAAAGCTATAAAACATTTTAATTCTCCTCATAAAAAGTGCAGACCCTTATAATGGAGCCTGCACTGTAATTTTATATTGCTGATTCAAACACAACCATCTTTTTCAGATAAAGATTTACAATGGAACTGAGTACTGGAACACGCTCTTCTGAAAATCGGCTATGTATGCTAATATTTTTATATGTAGTAATGTCATCGCTGTAAAGAGCATCTACCAGCACATCCTCATTACTTGCATCATTAAGTCCTACTTCCACACATTTTATAAGTTCTGCTGTAGACATCATGCTTTGCATAGCAAGAGAAAGGACCTTGTTTTCATCTGCAGTTAATCTATCACTTGCAAATATCTTTTGTGTAAGCTTAAATGGTAGACCCTTTACAAATGTTAGGTGGCAAAAGGATCTTATTTTGTTCCAAATTGGTGTCTTAATAGGTGCAACATACAAATTCTGTGTTAATTTATATAATGCATCGATAGCGGTATAGTCAGTTCCCGATACAATAAGGCCACGGGCAATCATACGGTTTAAGTAATGATCAAAAAGGTTATCCCCGTAAATATGGACAACAGTTTCTTTTTTATTATAAGCCTGCTCCAACTCATCATAAGTGTGAATGTTCCAGATAAGTGAAGACCAGAGAATAAACTCTTCCATAATAACTTCATGCCTCTTACCTGAAGCGTATATTACAGGAGTGCGGCTACCATCGCTCTGATGTTCAAGTTCGTATTTTCCAACAGCAGTATATAGTGTAATCATATTAAATTCCTCGTTTCTTTCTGATTTATTGACTATATACGAAGACAGCAGTGAATTTGCAACTATTAAATATCAAAAGCTGAAGACATAAACTCTGAATTCTCTTTTAACTTCTTTACTGCTTTTGAAATCCATGCAGATACATGGTTGCACTTGACTCCATACAGTTCTGCAATTTCAGCTCCTGAATAGCCTTTTAGTTTAAACTCAATAGCCTCGATACCCTTTAAAACCACTCCACTATAAGCTTTTTTACTCTCGCTTAGTATATCATAAATGTTGTTTTGCATGATGTTTGTTTCTATGTTTTCATCTGAAGCAAGGCTGTCTTTTAGACAATAATTATCTTCATCATAAATTGGAGCATCAAGGCTTATGTTAGCTGTTGGTATTTTTCGTAGATAATCAATCATAGCATTTCGTATAACTTTGCTTGCATATGTAATAAACTTAACGCGTCCATCATAAGTTGCAGCAGCTCTGCAAAGTGCAATACAGCCGGTTTGATAAAGATCATCATACTCAAGTTCAACAACGCACTTACTTTTTATTACTTCATGCCGAACAATATATTCGACTATGTTTAGGTTCTCCGTAATCAATGTGTGTTCCTTTTTTCTTAATTCCATTCGTTTTTCCTCCTTCGTTTTCTTTAAATACACCTCTATTTTTCAAAAGGGTTTCGCTTTCTTTAATTACTTGATTGCACATATATTCTGAAAAATTTCCTATGTGTGTTTGTGCAGAGTTTAGGCCCAGTCTGTACTGTAGCCAGCGGTAGGCATCCTGTTTTTTCATGATTCCTAATTTCCAAATCTGGTCAAAGACCCGATGCGTTTGAATTCGTTTGTTGCGCAGATCACCATTTGCTAAAGTTCCCTTGGGTAGATTTGTATCTTTGTGTACACTCACATAGGAATTGCATTTCGGATATCTTGCACATACGAGCAGCTTCCCGCCAAGAGACCTCTCACCATATACAAAGTCTCCGTTTCTAAGAACGGCACTGCTACCACAATACGGACATTTAATTTCTTTTTTCTTGTTTTTCATTCCCTTTCACCTCATCAATAATGCGTATGGACTGCGTAATCAATACGCAATCCACTATATATATTTTAAAAAAATTACAAGATTTTTTATATAGGTTTGCCTCTTAAAAATGCGTAAAAGTGCGACAAAAAGGATAATATTACCAATTTTCAGGTTTGCCCAGTTGCTTTACAGCATTTATGAAAGGGCATTCATTCTTATCTGTAGTAATTTGCTCAAACCAACCTTCATATAAATCTTTGAATTTTGCATTGCTCATAATGCCAAGACATTCACTTTTATCAGTTATCATATTGCAAATGATATTCATATCAGAAGTGGGAATGAGAAGGGGGGTGCCATCTGCGTTTGGTGCAAAAAGATAGTCTTCACAGCTTTCTGTTTTTTCGTGCTTACAAATACTGCATTCAATATAAATTGAATTTCTCCAATTTGCTTTTGTAGCATTCAAAAAGGCGTGCAGAGTTTTGATATTGCTTATGCATTTTTGGTTTTTCAAAATATCACCTCACATATAAAATTAAACGGGGAAACAACAAATACTCATTGTTTCCCCGTTTATAATTATTCCGAGCCGTCTGCCACAAGTTTTTCCTCATAAGCCTCAATAACAGCTTTGGTTAATTTGTTTCTGAACTCTGTATTTGTTGGATAACAGATATCACGAAAACGTCCGTCCGGTCTTTTCGTATCCGGCATGGACAAGAAAAAGCCTTTATCGCCTTCAATTAGTCGTACATTATGGATGTTGAAATTGTCTTCAAGATTTATAGATGCGACGGCTTTGAATTTACCTTTGTCATCAAAGGTTCTATGAATACGCACATTGACTTTCATATATTTCTCCTCCTGTTAATTGAAAAGATCAGTGATTTCTTGGGTGATACGGGGAATTACTGTCCCATTAAAGATTTGTGTCATGGCTGCAAGTAACAGTGCGCCAAGTACAACGGCAATGATTACTTTTACACCATCGGAAATATAGAAATCTCCACGCTCGTTACACAAACTGTGTTTCACGGTTCTGCCGATTTGTTTTAATTTTGCTTTTGTGTTGTTAAATAGTTTTATCATTGAATGACCTCCAAATAAATTTTCATGTTGTTTTGATAGCGAATGAAAAAACCGCCTGAACAAATGTCAGACGGTTTTAAGCTACACAAAGCCACTTGTGTACATTAGTTGTACCTCCTATAAATAATATATATGTCAATTTCCGCAGATGCGAAAAATTAACTGAAAAATGCTCCAAGGGAGTTAAGCACCTCAACGCTTAATACTACAGCATAGATTAAGATGATACAGATGAGCATCATCATAGAGTATTTTTGCATTTTCTTTGGGCGAAGCTGAGCTTCTTTTTTGAGGTTGTTTTGCTCAAGTTGACGCATATCAAAACAAATCATCTTGAAGTAAAACTGCTGGTCATCTCCGCGTAGTACACCGATAAGGCCTCTTACAACGTCAGACATCAATGAACTACCTACACGATTTTCAAGTCTAAGTAGTGCATTTTCATAGTTGCCTGTTTTCATATCTGCAACTGTGATATCAAGCTCTTTACTGAAATCTTTACCTGCAACACGTCGATATGAAGTTAATATCTTTAGTACATCTCTATCGGTTTCAAGGTTTTGAGCAATAGTAGTTGCAAATCGAGGAATTTCTCGTTCTATAACTTTTCTACGCTTCTTTACTATGTCAAAGGCTGAGTAATAAGTAGAAAACCATAAAAGCACTGCCATTCCTGCAGCAGCAAGTGAGAATAATGGTGTAATGACTCCAAGAGGTAAAGCGAGTAACATAACCAATGCTGAAGTAACAAAAGCTTTCGCCATATAGACTTCAGGAGTTGCCACAATGCCTGCAATGTCAAGTGTAAGTCTTAATTTGTCTCGACGTAATTTATCCATTTTTATGAGGTGGGCAATATATTCAGATAGTTTCAAGATATATACTTCAAGCAACTTTTCGCGCTTTTCACCTGTTCTTTTTTTCGCTGCAAGCATTACCTTCGAGGCTCGTATAGTGGGGATATCTAAAATGCCCGTAGTTAAGTAATATACAGCTATTGCAAAAAAGATAGCTGCTAAAATAATCAGTGTTGTCATTCGCTCTCCCCCCTATATTCGATAGGCCTTGATAAAGCCATTATCCTCGTCAAAGAGAATAACAAGATGATTGCACAGATTGCGAGTGTGATTTTGCCGGGTAATGTGAAAACAAGCGTATG
Source organism: uncultured Oscillospiraceae bacterium (assembly GCA_964369205.1). Lineage (GTDB taxonomy): Bacteria > Bacillota > Clostridia > Oscillospirales > Ruminococcaceae > RGIG3102. The sequence goes on from CAYJEK010000029.1 coordinate 8,021, forward strand.
AAACCACTCATCATTTAGTACATAGAGTAGCGGAATATTGCATAGCACAAGAAACATCATCATAAATGCTTCGCGCTTTGGAGCACTGATAAGTGCCTCCAGCTCTGATTGTACGATTCGTATATCTGAAAACTTCTGTATAATGCCAACCAACAGATACTTCATAGAACGCTCACTCTGGCACTGAATTATACAATCACACCATTCATGAAATATTGCACTTCGAGTTTTTAGTTTCATTGAGTTAACAGAGGATATAATATTTGCATCTATGAGATCTGACTGCATTAAAAACATCTCAAAAGTATCTTTTATGGGAGATGAGATATAAGGAATGTTCTCCCTAACAGATTTAATAAAATCCTCTGTTCTCAGGTAGGAGGTTGTGATTATAGATAGCGCGGACTCCATTTGTTCATTCAAATTTTTCTTATAAATCGCTGCTGTAGAGCGAATATACCAAAGTGGTGCAAGTGCAAGCCCTGTACCAAGTGCAGGTATAAGATAAATATTACCTATAAGAATTGAAATTAAAACACCAATACCAAACATAAGAAAGCATAGTTTCTTAATTGCTTCAAACTTTTCTTCTCTGCCTGTAGCTTTGAGGATTTGTTCAACTTCATAAACTTCACGAGCTATAAATCTTCGTTTCTTTTTACCTGTAACAATACCAATATCTTCACTTAATGTGGATTTCTTTTTCCTTGTAAACAAAGATGTTATATCTGCAAATTTAACTTCAGTTATGCAGATAACCCCACCGGAAATAAGGAGAAATACAGCTATAGATATCCAACCCATTTAATCCTCCTCCTTTTCCGTAAACCTCGCTAATTCATTTGCAGATATACCGTTATCTAAGAATCGCTTTTTTAGTGTATCGGTAATTGAACCGCATTTTTCATGACGGCCTATGATTTTGATTTTGCCTGAAGCATCAGTTTTGTTACTTACTACATGATACTTATATAGAGTTCTATAAATAAGCTCTTTGTTCTCATAACCAATACCCTCAACAATCTCCATAATTTTTCTACTCCTATCCTCAAGCTGTTTTGTAAAAACAACTATTGGATAAGCCTCAACCATAAGTTGCATCAGCATATCATCGCTGACATCATTTTTGATTTTTGCAAGACTCATCATACGACGATAAGTGGCATCGCTGGAGTTTGCGTGTATCGTTGTAACTACAGTATGTCCGGTTCGGCTGGCTTCTTGAGCCGCCATAGCTTCACCAGCAGCACGCATTTCTCCAACGCCGATAATATCGGGATGTTTTCTTAAAACTCTCTCCAGCAAAAACTCTTGGTCAATATTCATAAGTGGATTTTCATGTGGTCTTGTAAGTAAATGAACCACACTGTTAGTTATATTGCCGTCATCATCTCTGCGTATCAGATCAAATTCACGGCTGCCTTCCTCAATAGTGATTAGTCGCCTGTCATCTGGAACAGTAGAAAGTAGCCAGCTCATTACAGTAGTCTTACCTGAACCGGTAGAACCAGCTACGCATACAGAAACCCCATATCGCACACAGGAGATTAAAAAATCCATCATCTCATCGGTAGCTGAGCCACTCTGTACCATCTTTTCCTTGCTAACACTTTGTTGATTGACAATACGAATCGATGCATTTATCCCAACTTCAGGATCGACAATAGGTGTTTTGTCCGCCTGAATACGAATGTTTTTATCTAAAAAACCAATAACGGATGGCATTGTATCATCAATAATCATACCGCAAGAAGATAGCATACGACGAAGCACATCCACAGCTTGACCGGGTGAAGTAAATTTATCGGGAATCTTTTCGCTTCGTCCACCTTGCATGATGATTTCTATATCATCATAGGCATTTATATTTAACTCCTCCAGCCCCGGCATATAAATCCACTTACGCAAAAATGAATAATCTGCCATATCGTTATAAAGACGCTCGACAAGTTCGGTGGTAGTAAGTCCCGCAAAGGCATATCGCTGCTTAGCTATATAGCTATGAATGTAGCTTTTCAAGAGTTTTGAGATTTCATCGGAACTCCCTGCATTACTAAGTGCTTCAGAGTAGTTGTTTGAGCAATAGCTTTGCACTAGTGAAAGCAGTTCCTCATAGGTGAGATTGTGCTCTGTGGAGGGAGTAAAGTAAATGTCATGTAGATTATTCATCACACACCTCCTCATAAACAAGCTCAAGAGCTTCTGAATATTTCTTAGAGCCGACACCGAAAGCACTAAACATATTTCCCTCAACAGTTAGTTTTTCAATTTCTTTATGATATGGTAAAAATCCATCAAACCCACCTACAAGGTCGGTCATTTCATCAATAGGATGAAATGGCCTTGCAAGACCTGCAAAAGTTATATGTTCTTGTGATTTGAATCGAGCATCACTTAAAATAGGCATATGGGACTTGAAGTATCCAATACCTTTTGGATCTGCTGTAAATATACGAACTACCACATCCGCCATTTCAATAGAAACAGGAAGAAATAGGTTGTTAGCAGGAGATACACAATCAACAATAATGTAATCAACAAGCCCTGAAGCTTCTGTTAGAACCTGTTTAACCTTACCAGCAGAATATTCAGGGTAGCTGAGTGGAGTATCACCCGCAGCATAACCAAGCAATCCAATGAAAGGATAGTTTTTCATTATCACTACCTTGCTTGCAATGAGAGCCGAGTTTATATCAAGTGAAGATAGAATATTTCCGATAGACATGTTTATTGGACTCTCTGTGTCAGGAAGCCAAATCGGAAGCATCGGCACTTCATTATCACCACTTATAATAAGTGCTTTTTCTTTTTTCTGCGTCAAATATTTTGCAAGTGCTGCACAGAATACACTTTTTCCACTACCGGGGCTACCCCATACAGATATAATTTTTGCCATAGCAATTAACCTCCGATTTCGTTATTTTCAGTAGGAACAGTTTGTGTGTTTGACACTTCACCAGTTTCATCTGTGCTGGCATCTGATGTGTCAACATCTGATCCGGATGCTGTATCGCCTTCAGTATTTTCATCCTCTGTATCTTCAGGATAGAGTTCTAATATAACCTCATCTTGGCGAGCAAGCAATTCTTCAGCTAATGTAGGATTGTTTCTAACAACAAGTGAAACATGAATACTACCATCTCCCTCCATATCAGTTATGAGCAGTGCCTGTTCAGGTGAAACCAGCACTGTCACCGTAGAGCTAAGAGGTTTCTCTTCATCCTCCTCGATTTCTCTTGTAGCATCGATATTGTATCCGTCACTATCGGTAACAGATAAAACTTTCACAAAGGAAAGTTCTTCAAATGTTTTTGCAACTTCTTTGAAGTGGTACATACGAATTACATCACCCGTTTGAAGTTTTCCTGACAAGCCTGATGCAAGGGTTTTAACAGAGAATGACATTGCCATCTTTCCATCAGGTAAGTATTCAAGATTAATGTCTGATGTGATAGGGAAATCACTTACATTAGCGGATAGTATATAATCACCGGGTACTAAATCAGTTGCTGCGTATTTCCCAATAACATCTTCAGGGAGTAGTGCGATATCTGTTGGAAGATTGTATTCTCCAACTTCTGTTAGTACAACATGTTCTTTCAAGATAACATCACCTTTTGATACGGCACTTGTGAGTGTTACCACCTCTGTAATACCGGATATTTTGCTTGATAACATTGGGATAGCGACAAATGCGATTATTGCAGCTAATAAAATACTGATAATCCCGTACATAAGACGGGTGTTTTTAAGACGCTCTACATTGAGCTTTCGTTTACTCATCTAAAATTACTCCTTTAATAATAATAAGCACCTACAAATGTAGATGCCCTACGATATGCTTATGATGGCATACACCACACAAGCAATAAATATAAATGGCACAAAAGCCATACTTTCTTCTTTTTCCCTGCGGGATAGAAGCATCGCAACTATGCAAGTTATACAGGATACGATAAGAATAAATAATATTCCGTAAATCCCATAAACAAAACCAAGAATTGCACAAAGTTTTATATCTCCACCACCAATACCACCGCTTGTTATAACAGCAGCCATTAGAGTGATTAATCCTCCTGCCACAAAACCAAAGATAGAATCTGAAAAAGCCATACCAAGATTAAACATAGAAAATGTAGCTATAGGTGCTGCAAAGAGTACAATGGGGATAAGTAACAACAGAAATTTATCAGGTACTATTTTATACTTATAATCATATATAGCAAATCCTGCTACAATAATTAAAATAGTAATCTGATAAAAAACTTCTACAGGGCTACTCACGGTTTGTATACCAATCATCAAACATATTATCCTCTATATTTACATAGTCACTTAGGGTGACCGACAACATGCCTGCAGGGGTCCATGTATCAATTACATAAGTTGATACTGTATATTTCTCATTATCAGGGAACCATAGCGGTGTAAAATGAACCCTTCGTGAATATGTGGAATACTCATTTTCCTTAAACTCAAGACTTGATGTTAACCCTTTAGAAGTTAAGTCCAAGAGTCGCCAATAAGTGTTATATGAAAACTCAGGGAAATATGCTACTGCAGTTTGTGTGTAAGTATAATGTCCGATAGGAGCATTTGTAGACACTGACGCAGTAACAGTTTCTTTAATCCCATATCCACTTTTCATATCTTTGCCACTTGCTGTCGGTACTTTGTCATCTGGAGTTACACTTTTATCTGCTGTAAGGGAAGCTCTGTAAGATGTGAGTGTGTACTCCCACCATCCTCGATCGACATATTCGCCATCATCTTCCCAATGTCCGCCGCCTTGTCCGTCGCTTACCCAATTCCAGTCAGATCTCCACACCCAGTTAGGTTGCCAATAGGAACTCCATATTCCCCAAGATGAAGAAAGCTTTTGAGGATTGTTTGGTAGAGAAGGGATACTATATCCGTTTGGCGCAGTATCAGTGGCAGTGGGATCAGGTGGAATATTTTCATTTAGATCCACAATTTTGGCTATCAATGTATCATTTGCACGGTAGGCACCACTTACTGATACATCAATTTCTATTGTTTGTGGTGTCAGAGGAGTGCGCCATTTTACCCAGACAATTTGTGAATTGTTTTCTGGAATTACAATATTTGAAACATTATAGTTTCTGCCATTTATGTTAAAAGTAACTCTAAGCGGATTATCTGGAGTAATATCACTCGTTGTATCCAATGTGATAGATGTAATTACTTCTGTATTTACTCTATATTCATAATCCGGAGTTTCAATATTTCCCTCGGGTGGAACCTCTACATCCAAATAGCTTACAATACCAAGTCCTAAATAAGCAATAATGATTTCGTTGGATACCGAAGCAGATGCTGAACCAGTCCATGCTTCATACATAAGCAAATCATCACGCTTTTCCAAATACATGCTCAGGGGTAAGTTTTTATGGCTTAAACTCAGCATATTAGATCTCATTTTTCCATTAACTAATATATCGTAAAGTGCTACTTCGGTTGCAGTGAATGCATATTTTTGACCGCCATAAAAAAAGTATGCCACCGGTTCAATAAAAAGCTTATATTTGCCCGCTAAAAAATCATCTAATGTTGTTCCGGTAGCATCAGCAACTAATAGTGCTGCGTATTCTGAGCAAAAGTATTTCTTGATTTCTGTGATATTTCCGCCGCCGCCACTTGATGGGATAATAAGAGGTAATGTTTCAGCGGGTATATCATAGACATAAGGTATGCCTGTGGCGGGGGATAGTGAAGTTCCACTTCTATAATCAAGTTTACTATTGCTTCCGAAATGAATAATATTAGCAGGTTGACTTATGCGCGCAAAATCTATAGGTGGAGCAACTTGTTCTCCTGTTTTTGCATCTATAACAGTAATTCTCACACCATCATCACCGGGGTTCCAATAATATTGTGATGAGCCGTCCCCCATATTTCCGCCACCGCCAGTAATATTTCCATCTCCCGGTCCAGTAGCAAAGGCTGTTAAGCCTAATGATGTTATCATTAATACACATGATAACAATAACGTTATAATTTTTTTCATTTATGCCTCCAATCATACAATTTATATTATTGCAACAAAAAATGCAGTCCATAGTGAACTGCATTCATTTGCATTATTAAATTTAATCCATAGTACCAATCTGCTTATCTACATCACCGTCGTTGTCTACAACTTCGCCTACGGTTCCACTTGGTGTGATCCAGCCAAATGCTTCGTCATAAACCTGTCCTTGGTCATTCCTGTCGCCTTGAGATGGGGTATTTGTTTCAGGGGGAGTAGCAGGGTTTGTGTATTCTTCGGTATCTGCTGGTGCGGTAGGTGGATCACTTGGCTTCTCTGTATCTGGAAGTTGACGTACATCATCATCACCAACAGGTGTATTAGGATCTACTTCCAGTTCTGGAGTATCGTCTGTAAATGTAATGTTCACTTCAGTTTCAGATTCGCTTTCCACTTTTGGATACTCATCATCCGGAGTTCCCTCAGATTGCTGATGTGGGTTATCGTCATCGGTTTGTGGCTCCTCACCAACTTCAGGATTAGCATTTTCGTTTTCAGACCAAGTTTCGGATTTTTCCTGATTATCTGTCACTGGTG
>CAYJEK010000029.1:14706-27043 GCA_964369205.1 uncultured Oscillospiraceae bacterium
GCATTTTCGTTTTCAGACCAAGTTTCGGATTTTTCCTGATTATCTGTCACTGGTGCTGGACTAAATTCGTTCGGTGTTTCGCCTGAACCTATGTAGATAAATGCACCTACAGTAATTACTGCAAGTAGTGCCAGTGCCATCACTGCGTATTTTGCGTTTGTTTTCATAATATTTGTCTCCTTTATTGTTTTGCTATCTATATACGATAGAGAAATCTAATTTGCAACTAATATTTTGTGACATGATATCCTGTAAGCTCTACGCTCTCCGTAATTACAGGGTATGCATCACCGAACATGCGGATATAATACTGAAATTCACATGTGAACTCATATTCAATTCTACCTGTTTTTTCAGAAAAATCAAGTTCTATATTTACAATGTCGTAACTTTCCGTGCTCATCTGAGTTTTATCCTGAAATCCGGAAATAAACATATCTTCAAGTTCTGCTTGGTAGGAATGGTCTTGATAAAGTGTATTCATATATGCATCAAGATTACCTTCTCTTTGTGCAGCAAAAGTATCAGCAGCTATTCTTGCGGAAAGGTTATTTAATTCCATCTTAGCAGAACTTCTAACATTTGAAACATTTATCTGCACACTAAAATATATGAATAGCATTACTATCAAAATATTTATTGCAACAATAAAGAACGCAGTAAAGAAGTTCATATCACCACGCTCATTTTTTATAGCTCTTAGCATTTATGCACCTCCTATTTCCAATACTTTTCACTAACACCAGAGCCTTTAGAGGTTACAGTTATTTGTACCGGAATAAAATCGCCAAACCCTCCAAGAATTGTATCCGCAGATATTGTTAAGTGAAATGGGGTGCTGAGTTGTATGGCATTTCGCATTCCCGTTGGGGTTGGAGTCTTATAATCAGCTTCAATTTCATATCGTACATTTGACGCACCTGAAATGCTACTACTCAATTGATTAAAAAGTGAATCAGTGTCCGAATTTACTCCGCCTGCTAACTGTATTTGCTTCGTCATTTGGTCTGCCATATAATCAAGCTGCTGTTTTGCAGATACAATACTGAAGATATTAATAATAAAAGCGATACAAACTACCGCCACTAAAATATATATCATTGCACTGACATAATTTGATTCGCCTTTTTGTGATTTTAAAATTTGCTTTATTTTCACAATACACTTCGCTCCTTTCTAAAACAAAAACTGTCGCCGAAAATAATCAGCGACAGCTTTTTACATATTTATTTTTCATGACACTTTTAACTATAGATAGTGTAACATACCTAAAATGCTACTTCAAGTGCAGTTCTGTGCCAATGTGTGACAATATTGTGCCAATCAATGCCTTTTCTGTGCCACTATTTAAATGTTCTGCTTTATAATCCTTGTGATGAGTCCCATTGCTACATTTTGTTCCTCATTGATATGTGTAACTACAAAGGTAACATCATCTTTTTTTCCGGGCATTCGTCTATCAAGGCAGGAGTGTGCTACTGCATTAACGCCCTGATTTAATCTTATGAAAACCACACCCTTATGGACATCTGTGACTCTACCAGCATACTTGCCTTGAACTTTGCATTGTCTAAGTTTTTCAGCAACAGTATTGGGAGTAACTGACTTTGCATCTGCTGTTACTTTTAGGTTTTCTGCGTCCTCAGTATTCTCAATATTTGAGATACGAACAAGTAGCATATCACCAACACGATATTGCTCTGTCACATCTCCAATCCATTCCCATCTCAGTTCCCTTGCGGGGATATTGCACTCAACACCGAACACATCAACACGAACAGACTTTGATGCCACAGAAATAATTCTGGCCTGAACTACACGGCCTTCAGTGATTTTTGCCTGTGCTCCTCGGCGGGGCATAAAAAAAGCACTGCGTTTTTTTAGCATTGCATCTTTTCTACTTGCAACAACCGTCTTAGATTTTTTCTCAAGCCCTTTAATAACAAAATCAATTTCAGCACCAATCATTGTGTTAATAATTTGACCTTGCCTCATTGTTTCGCTACCATACTTGGTATTCGTAGATGAGAGGTTAATCATCATCTCAGAGTAGGGAATTACAATGCGCTGCTCTTTGTAATATACAGTAACAATGTAGGTTCCCATTTCAGTGCTCTCAACACCATCAATAGTACCTGTTAGCATCTTACTGCCTCGGTAAGCGTTTTGAAGTTCGTGCCAAACAATATCTTCTTTTTCAGTTGGTAGCTCGAAGTCGTCGCCTGCATTGATTGTTAGTACATCCCTGAGATCAGTGCTCTGTGCTGAGATTGTAGTTTCCTTTGTTGGTTTTACAGCACGCTTTCTTGTAGGTGCTTTTTTTGTAACAGTTTCTTCGACAACCACGGTTGTTTCAGGTAAATTCTCTGTACTTTCTTTTTTTGTTCTTGCCATTTTGTTATCCTCCTAATATTGATTTTTTATCTGTCTTCTTGACAGTTGGTTTACTTAATTTAGGTGTATCTTTTTCCACTGGAATGCTCGAATCCTGTGGAAGTATTTCTTGTGTCCACAAAGGTGAATGGAGTGCCGCCTTGCGTTTTACTAATTTCTTTGAATCAGGATGTAAGCTATAATCAAACTTATCAACCTTTAACACTTGTTGTCCGCGAAGTATGATAAGTGCTTTTTCAATGGGCAATCTCAGAACTTCATCTGGTGTAAGTAATTTTCTTTTACCTATAGAGCTTGATTCTCGGTATTCAGGTGTGTAATCTGAGATACGCCATGTCCCTAAGTTTTTCATCTTGCTGGATACACCTATGGTAACTTCGCCCGTGCGGTCAGATATAAACTTTGCTGTCATTTCATCAGTACAACCGAGAAAGAGTTGAGTATCACAATTACCGATAATTTCTTGCCACTGCTCGAATGGATAGCGGTTTTTCATCTGGGCAAGGTTTTGAAAAATAACCGCAGCACTAATGCCACGGCTACGAATTGTTGATATTTTCTTTGTAAAATCAGGTATCATACCGATATTGGGGAATTCATCCAATATGAAATTGACAAATACTTCGAGTTTTCCGTTTTCACCATATTTGTCTGCATACCGTACCAATTTTATAAATAGAAATGAAAAAAACAGCGACGAAAGAAAATCAAACGTGCTGTCTTGATCGGAGGTGATACAGAAGTAGGCGCATTTTTCTTTGCCCGGAAGTTCCATGTCAATCTCATCATATGCAGTTATTTTTTTTATGAAGTGATTTTGAAAAACCTGAAGTCTTGAGCCAAGTCCTATAATGATGCCCCCACGAACAGTATCGGCCGCCTGTTTGAAAATCGAGTATGGGGCTTTAGCTGGATGTGATATGGGAAGCATAGAGAAAAGCTTATTCATTGCATTCTCATCAAGGTTTGTTAGCATATTATATACTTCACCGATATTCTTGTTTTCAGGTTTTGCCTCACGCTCCACATAGAGAACTAAAGCTTTAAGTAAATTAAGCTCCGAGTTATCCCAGAAATGATCACCACGCTCAGAACCTGTGTTTTTTATTATTACATCTGCAAATACCTGAGCCATAAGTTCACTTCCTTCAATCTCAGAGAGGCAATTCCAACTGTCGGAGTTCTCTATGTTGATTAAGTTGAAGATGCGAACGGTATATCCTTCATTTTCAAGATATACTGCCATGTCTTCGTACAATTCAGATTTAGGATCGGTGACAATGATACTTTCACTTCGTTTCACTGCCTGCAAAATTGCATTTCTGGCAAATGCTCTGGATTTCATTGAACCTGATGCACCATATACTGCAATGTTCCTGTTCATCCGAGTATCCGCAGGTAAGCTCACTGCTTTGCCATCAATTTTACCTAGTACAATACCGTTTGTCCCTCCTATATTTTTCACATCTAAAACCTTACTCATCTCAGCTTCGGTCATAAACCCTGCTGTACCATAGGTGCCTTTTGGGGAATAGGTTAGGTTTCGCTCTCTGTCATATTCGCCTCGCTCTCCAAATCCAAGTTTCATCACCATAATAATCAGAAGAACCAAGAGTCCAAAGCAAACAAGTATTCCAATTAAACCTTCAGGTGCAGTAAAAGCTGCTTTGAAACATTCGGTAATTGTAGCCGATGGAAAAGGTGGAGATGTTCTGCTCCCTATACCTCCTCCATTTTGCTCCCACTCATTATATCCGATCATAAACTGAGCAATATAGCCACCGCCATATATAAGCATAGGGATAATCAGTAAAATAACCCCAAGTGCAATATACCATTTCTTTTTTATCATTAAATCACACTCCTTATAAATTGAATTTTTCCTTTACTTTTTCTAAGTTGATTACATGTATAACAACATCAACATCACAACAATAGTTTGCTATAACATCTTTTTGAAAATCAAAACAATAGATAATCCCTTTTAATTCCTTATAAAAAACACCTTCGACAAATCTCTTGATTTTAACAAAGTCAAAGTCATAGGCAAAAAGAACAGGGCATCCATCTTCGCTGATAGCGTCATTTTCTACATTGAAGTCACTTGTTTGAGGTAGATAACCTTCGCTTAACATTTCTCTTAGTTCTGCATCAAGTTTCTCATCTGTTAAAAATTTTAGCATAATGATACCACTTTCATCATTGGGCACAAAATAAAGGTGCTCAAATGTGTTGTCAACCATAAAGAACTGTTTCCTAAATCCACCTGTACTATCTAAAAGCTTCGCGGCAATCCCCATGTTTTTCCCAATCATTATACCTTTTATCGCTCCTTGCCCATAGTTGCCTTTGAGTGAAAAAAGATAATTGCACACTGCAATGAGTTTTGTTTCTGAACGAGGATACCATTTCATCACATTTTCTGATGTGTGGTAGATGATATAAACATTTGTGCTGGTGAGCAACAGCCCTACACTTCGTGAATTTTTGATTTTTGCTGCTTCGCCGGGAATTTCTTTCACTTCACGAGAACTATAAAAAGTAGGTTGTGTTGGTGCGCCTAACACGCCTGCATCGACTGCATGGGGATTCTCGAAAATAGCAGATTTTTTATCTCGATAAATTACAGCTTCGCTTCGCAACATTAATAACCAAATCTCTGCCATAGCTTGAAGTCTAAGTCTTTTGGTAAGTTCGTTTGAAACATAGTTTGTACTGACACTGCGTTCAACAAAAAACTCATATCTCTCAGGATTTTTTGCAAGAAGATATTTCTTTGCTTTTTTAGTGAGGCGATAGGAGTGTATGCCGTTTTTTCTAATCGAAATTAACATTTTATCTTTTGTGAGAGATTGTACAGTTCTTCTTATAAAGCGTAAACTACTTCCAAAATGTTTAAGTTCGCCTGCCGGAAAGTCGCCTGCAAGGGCTACTAAAGATAATATTTTATCTGACAGTTTATTATATATCTCGATTTTGTTCACCTCCAAATTCACTACCTATTGCCTTAATACTTGGTAGCAAAATAGGCTATTTTTTTATCATAAAATGCTTGATATAGCAGTGTTTTTTTGCCTTTTTTGTAGGTACACTTTTAGGAGCCTAAAAAACGGCAAAAAGTGTACCTGTTTTCTATGCGATTTTGCAAGCAATTTTATCTATGAAATGCTCTCTTGACATAACCTCGATTTCAGTGTGGCAAGTATCTGAGATTACAGTCGAACAATACATACTCATATAACGACCCGAATCATCTATCATCAGATGAAGTGCGACCGCATCAAGAAGTTCTGACAACTCAAAATTGTCATAATCTCTTATAACTTTATCACCTAAGTTGTCATCATAAATATGACGCACCCATAAAACGGCATCATCAAATTTTGTGAAATTTTCTCTGATAACAAACTCATTGAGAGCGTAAAGTAGAGGCTCTATCAAAAAATCATTGTTCTTAGCTTTTTTGTGTGTGATCAAAGCAGGAAGTGTTATTTTCACAAAACCTTTATCGCCCTCAACCTTTATGCCTAAATTAGCTATAGTGCTTGCCATCAGCTCATATCTTTTTATTTGAACACTTTTTTCAGAAATATTTCTGTAATTCATTGCAATTTTCTCTGATAGCATCGCCGCCCTCATGCTTGCTTTGAAAAAATCATTAGGGTTGTTTTTTCTGTTTATTGCAAGCATACTTTCAGTGAGCATACTGAGCATCTGTATATTCTGTAAAAGTGTTTTTAAGTATTTATCCATATTATCTTTCATGCTACCTCCAAATTTACTCTTTAGTAAAATAGTTAATTGTGCCTGTATTATTTACAGTGCAAAAGCAAACTGTATCAGGAATATCTAAATATTCAATTTGTTTTTCTTCCTCAACCACAATGATACGCTTGCTGTCTATGTCTTTTAATGCAAAGTAGCTGATAATAGAAGCTTCTTGACTTTCAGGAACATAGACAACTTCATACACTTCGTTTTTTGCGAAGAATATAAGTTTTGACGGATAATCTGCTGTGCAGTGGTACGACATATCACTTGTAAAATCAAGTAATACCCAAAAGCACTTTATAAGACTTAAATCAAAATCACAAAGACCACGTTCATCTACAGAAATTAGCTCATAACTTATATCTGTATATATACGCTTTTGTTTTGCGAGTAAAGTAATAAGATTTTTTATGCTCTCAGAATTTTTGCCGGGGAATAGCTTCACTATTTGTGCCACTTGCAATGTCCTATATTCTGATAAAACTCTTAGAAGCTCCATCGCTTCCTTTTGATAGATATCTTGCCTTGATATCATTTCTAACACCTCCTGATTGCGCATTAAAGGCGTATTAAATACGCAATCCGTAATCACTGCGTATTAATACACCTTAATGCGTATTATTTTCTTTGTCCTGTACCTTTTGCATAATAGCTTGTAACTCATGACGATCGGTTGTAATCAGCTCTTTTTCAAGCTGTGATGCTTTAAACTCAACAGTTATATTATTGTTATTAGTTGATATAAGGCCATTGCCTCTGCCAAAGTGGGTAATGTTCATCATCTCAGCTTCAGAGAGCTTTAGAATACTCTGAACACGATCAGCTTCCTCTTCCTCAAGGTTTAGTATAATTTTAGTTTTTGCATTGTTAATAATACCTTTACCATACTTTCCATCTTCAAGTGCGAAGAAGTCATTGAGGTCCTGAGTTGCTGCAATCGCTGCACCACCGTAGCCACGGATAATCTTAAATATCTCCAAAACATATTCTGCCGCAAGTCTATTTGATGATGCACCTATAAGCTGCCAAACTTCATCGACAAAGATAGCTTTTTCCTTTGTTCTATCTTCCTTTGCCTTATCCCACACAAAATCTAGTCCCACAAACATTCCCACAGTCAAAAGGTCGCCTGTCAGTTCTGATATGTCAAGAACAATATACTTATTTTCAAGCGAGACATTTGTTTGTTGATTAAAAGTTTTAGCAGAACCGTTTACAAGACGATTTAAGATATTTGCAAGCCTTATAGTAGATCTGTTTTCTTTTAGAATGGTATGTAAGTCACCCAAAATAGGCATCTCTTTGTAGCTAATACCATCCTCGCTAATAAGGGTTTCGTTGTCGTGCGTAATGCCTTTAACCGCATAGGTCTTAATAAGAGCATCATCCAAGAGTTGTCGCTCCTCGTGATTCATATCAGGGATGAGCAGGCTAAAAAAGATATGTAATCTTTGGATTTTTGAAGCAAGCTCAGATTTATTCATAACAGGCCCATCAATAAGTTCATTTGCTGTATGGTCTGACTTTCGTATTTCGAGAACATTGATACAGTTCTCTGAAGCTGGGGAAATCTGAATAAACTCCCCGCCAATATTTTTACAAGCCCTGTAAAACTCATGCCCCTTTAGAGGAGCGATGATAAATGTTTGTATGTTCTTGCGCCTCATACGCAGTGCCATCAGTTGCATTGTAAATGTTTTGCCTGCTCCCGATGTGCCGAGTATTGCCATATTAGCATTTTTATAGATGCGTGAATTGAAGATATCGGTTATAACAAGCGAGTTGTTATGTTTATTGACACCAAGAAGTATTCCGTTGTCATCACACATTTCAAACGATGTGAATGGATAGCAACTTGCTGCACCTGTTGTTAGAACATTTCTTTTGGATTTTCCGTAAAGGTTTTTGTCCAGATTTAAAAGGGGTAAGGCGGACAAGAAGCCTCGTTCATGAATGAAATTGCAAGTAGAAATATCCAAGTCTTGAGAAATAAGTAACTTTCGCATTTCGCCTATTCGCCATTCAAGTTCACGCTCACTATCTGCTGTAATGGTAATTAGGATATTCATATAGTAAAAATCTTCGTTGTTACCTAAACCATCTTTGAGGAAATATCCACTTCGTATAGCTGAGTCAAGATCGTCAAAATCTGAATTTGTATCCGAGGTATCTTTGATTTTTGAGCGATTGATTCGTATCTGCTGGCCAAGTTTTTGTTGTATTCGCTCCTTTGCTTGCTTAGTAAGAAAAAAATCCATATCAATTCCATCACCGGCATTGACAATAAGTGAAAGCCAACCTGCCATAACCTGTGGCTTAAATCCATGTGATGGAAGTAGTAAATAGCTATGATATACACCGTCCATCAGAATATATCGCCCATGATTAAAGTCGATACTTTCAGGTGCGACAAATTCGCCTATAGGTATGTTATCTGCTTTTTCTGTATTGCCTTCAAGTGTGTATTTCCCAACAAGTTCATCTATGCGATTACGAAGTGGTTTTATAGCACTAGTTCGACGATTAAAGATACTGTAAAAAAGTTCTGCTAAAAACTCATCTTCATTATCATGCTCTACAACTTCATTTCCGCATTGCATAAAGTATGTTTTAGCAGTTCGTGCGACAGTTTCAAGCTGTGCAGTTACATCTTCCATATCCACTTTTCTGCTATTCACGAATGTTTCATACTCAAAGATCAAAAAGAAACGACGAGTGACAGCTTCTTTTGAACCTATACGCTGAATAAGATTGATATAATCCTTTTGCAACATTTTACACTTTTCATCACTCTCACACTCCATTTCTTTACGAACTGTCATCAAATGCTTGTTTATATCTGCACTTTTTGTAAGTACCTTAAATTGCATTTTAACTGGACTTATTTTAAGATAGGACACAAATGACCAAATTATGTTCTTTTGCTCTTTTGCACTTCGAAGCAGAAAGTTTATTGGCTCTATCTCAAGTATTTTGATAAAGCGATTGTCATTAGTGTGAATGATTCCGTTAGATATTTTGCTGATTGGAATATATTCATCCAGTACAGATGCTTTAGATGATGATTTGCGTGGAGCATCCTTTTTTTCTTTGCTCACTTTTTTTACTTCCTTATATCGCTTAGGTTTTTCTTTGCGTACTTTAGAAGTTTTCACATCACCAGAATAAGAAAACTCCTCATCAAAATCTTCAGCTTCTTGTTTTGCCTTGTGTGGTTTTGCCTTTCGCTCTTTCTTAGCTTTTGATGGCTTTTTAGATTGTTCTTCCGTACTAATCTCTACATCACTTCGATAGAGCGTTCGTCTGTTTTTTAAAAAGCGAAAGAAGTTTATAATAAATTCACTCAAACTATCTCCCGAAATTCCGATTAAAGCAAACAATGCAAGTGGTAATGCAGTTAAGCATAAAATGATAATCTTTGTAGTGAGTGGCAATGCAAGACTTAACACAGGAAGCCCTATACATAATGCGATTGCACCTGCTTCTAATGTGTTTCTTAGCTTAAACATTCCACCGAAAAAAGTACCTGTATCAATAAAGTTTTGAGGAATTATATAAATTTGATGCTTCTCCTCTTGCTTTTTTTCCATCAGTTCACCTCCTGTGTTTTTTGTTTTATTTAATATCAGCCGATAGCCCAGTATGGCCCACCCGCCGCATACGCTTTGTTACTTTCGTTCAAGATTATTTGCAAATCCCATTGTTGTTGACTTTTGGCAAGACTATATGGATCAGCTACAAGTATCTTACCATCTGATGTTACACCTCTTAGCACTATAAAGTGACCCCCAGTTGTAAAGTGGCCTTGTGCCATAATTACTACAACTAATTTTCCGTCTGATAGAGCATTTACAATTCCTTGTGCATCTAAGTTACCTTCTACCGGCAATCCATACGCCTCAGCCGCTGCTGGAATAAGAGCATGGTAAGAACCGTTGCCTTCAGCTCTATATCCATTTGCAACACTCCATTCAGATAATTCCACCGGATCATGTGTTTCTCCCAAAAGTGTAGAAATAACAATCGCCATACTTGTCGGACCACAGCCTGCTTCTCCGATTGTGCTTGAACGCCCGTACATAATATTTGCCCAACGCTCATCCGTCTGGTTGAAATACACGACATCTGTTGCTCCATCGGTAAATATGACATCTCCAAGTGAAGATATTACTGTGCCACCGGTAATGGTTTGAAACATTCCATCGCCTAAGAATAAACTTAGATTTTTTGCGTATTCATAGGATAAACTTTTTTGCTCATCACTCAAGTGAAATATATTGTCAGCAAAATAATTTTCGCCATTATATGTGATAGTGTATATACGCAAAGTTTCATATGTAATAGTAACTTCGCCTGTTGTTTCATCGGTCGTACTGTTTTCTACAATTTCTTCTTTGACTGTAAAAGAGTATAGATGCTCAACTGCATCACTTAAAATATCTTCCATATCTGAAATGCTGATACTTTCAAAATCCTCATTTTTGTATGCACAATACGCCGAAATGAATTGACTGCTGTTGTGTAAAATTCCGTTATAAGGATTATTTACTTCCTTTATATCAGCTCCCGAACGAGAAAAATCACTATCAATTCTTTCATTAACATCAACAATGCCTTCTGACAATATTGCTTCAACTGACATAGAGATATCATTTACATTGTCTATTATCGCTGTATTATCATTTAAGATAGGCGAATTTAGATCATCAGATGTAAAACCTTCAGTTAGTCCTCCAAATATAAGACTTGGTAACATCAAAATAAAAAGTATTGGTATCATAAGAATTAAAATAGCTGCTGCAATGATTTTGCCTATAAGTTTTCTATTTGTCCAAGCGAGTGATGCCGCCAATCCGTATGGTCCAAGTGCAGCTCCTTTAGCTGAACCTGCTATTGCTTTTCCTGTTTTAACAGCTCCATTTATTGCACTTGCAGCTTCAGCAGTTTTTTGAGCTGTACTTGATTGCTTTTTTTGTTCATCCATTAAATTCTATCCTTTCTACGAGGTGTATCCGGTAGCTTCTGAACTAAATTCTCGTTATAAAGGATTTTTCCATCATCACCCATATACGGACTTCTTTCAACATGATCCATTGCATATTGCTTGTACCATTTAGATCCATCAACAGAAGTTTCGGTTGAAAAATCTCCCATAGTAGGTTCTGTATATTGATCGGCATTGTACATCGCAAATGATATGCCTTCAGGACTTGCTACAGATGTTTCTGTTCCCATAATTCGTCCTCCACCAATCTCTACATTTGAAAAAGATGGTGCGTTTTCGCTTTCACTTAAATTCATATAGGAAGCGAGTGAGGTAGCTGCTGTATCTCCTGTTATAGAGCCGACTTGAGACATACTTCCTTTTGCTACAGCACCAATAACATTATTTGCAAAACTACCATTTTTTGATAGTGAATTGTTAAACATCATTCCGCCAATCCCACCACCTACGCCTGTCGCACTATTCATACCACTTTTGGTGAAGTTACGTCCAACTGCTCCTGCAAGTCCACCTGCCATAAAAGATGCACCTGTAGCGGCCGCCGAAGCAGCTCCTCCTGAACTTCCTTTACCTGTAAAACCACCTTTTGCTATTCCTAACCCTCGTGTAGCTATCATTGCTTCAGCTAACATCGATCCGCCTGTATTGCCTACATTGATACCAAGACCTGACATAAATGAGTCGATTTTTTGGCTAACCTTAAGAAATGCAATAGCACATAAAAACCATACAAATACATTGCCTGATACTGCTTCTTTACTACTGCTATCAACCGCCGCTTGAACCTCAGCTTCAGTTATCGCAAATGCTGGCATACTAAAAGTAACAAGCATAACTGCCATTAAGATTAACATAAAAGAAAATCTCTTATATTTTTTCAATTCTACCTCCTACTACAATGACAATGGGTTGGCAAGAAATGCACCAACCATTGAAGTGAATAATCTTAAGCACCACGCATTCATAATTAATAGAAACATTTGACCGGCAAACATTCTACACCAAGAATTAAAGATGTTAGATGTTGTTTGCGATGCTCCCATAGAAAATGCCATAGGTGCAGTAAATACAAGCACTCCGAGCAAAATGTATCGCTCAGCTGCTTCAAACAATAACTTTATGTAATTCCAAGCTAAGATAAGCACCAAAATAAGTGCGATAATAGCT
>CAYJEK010000030.1:0-18766 GCA_964369205.1 uncultured Oscillospiraceae bacterium
GTAAAAGCTCCACACAATGTTAGCAAAAATAAAATAGTTAAAGCGCTAAAAGCAGTTGAAAAAATTGCTTCTCCTAGCGATATTGCAAAACTTCAAAAAAACAAAGATGATGAAAAAAAGGCCTTTGCTATTTGTGAGGAAAAAATATTAAATCATAATCTTAATATGAAGCTTATCGATGTTGAGTATACTTTTGATAGAGGTAAAATTCTTTTTTACTTTACGAGTGATGCAAGAGTTGATTTTAGAGAGCTTGTAAAGGATTTAGCCTCTGTTTTTAAAACTAGAATAGAACTTCGCCAAATAGGTGTTCGTGATGAGAGCAAAATGATGAGTGGTGTTGGAATATGCGGTCAGGAATTTTGCTGTTCTAGATTTTTAGGAGATTTTACTCCTGTTAGTATAAAAATGGCAAAAGAGCAAAACCTATCTTTAAACCCTACTAAGATTTCTGGCTCTTGTGGAAGACTTATGTGTTGCTTAAGTTTTGAGCAAGATAGCTATGAGCATCTAAATAAAATAACTCCTAGTATTGGCTCTGTTGTAAAAACAGAAGATGGAAATGGAGTTGTAACTGATTCTATGCTTTTAAGAGGAAAAATAAAGGTTCGCCTTGATAAAAATAGAGAAGGTGTTCCAAAGGAATACGATGTAAATTCCATTCAAGTTTTAAAAAGAGGCAAAAATCATATTGATAAATATGTAGAAGCTGAGCTTAAAAAACTTGAAGATTAAAAATAACGGTTGCATATAATTTAAATTTGTAGTAAACTGTAGTTGTATTTAATCGCAGGGGTGCGATTTAAATATATAAATGCTTAATGGAGGTATTAAATTATGGCTTACAAAATTAGTGATGCTTGCATCTCATGTGGCGCTTGCGAAGGCGAATGCCCAGTTTCAGCTATTACAGACGGTGGTGCTCAATTCGTTATTGATGCTGCTGCTTGTATCGACTGTGGCGCTTGCGAATCAGCTTGCCCAGTTTCAGCTATCGCTGCTGAATAATCAAAACCTAAAAAAAGTGAGCAAAGCTCACTTTTTTTATTTTACTATATCTTTTATTTTATTATATAAGTAAAAAAGACAAAAAGATTAATCTTTTTGTCTTTTTTACTCTTTGGAAACTTTTGAAAAAACTTATTACATTTATAGTATAATCTTTAAATGTGTTGAAATTGTTACAAAATAGTAAAATTATTACAAAATAATTACAAGCGCTGTAATTACTCTTTAATTCCAAGATCACTTAACTTCTTAACACTTCCATCTTCCTGCTCTACACTAACATTATTTAATTGGCTTATCATACTTTTTCTAAATCCTTTTACATATTCCTCACGCAGTTTTTTTTGCTCTGCTTTTTCTTCTTTTGTAAGCTCTTCTATTTTACTTTTATTATAAAGCTCATTTATTCTTTTTATTCTTTCATCTATCATAATTTTTTAAACCTTTCTTATCTGTGTATTTTATTATTTTATCATATTTTTTATTGTTTTTAAAGTAATTTATCAAAAATATACACTTTTTTCACTTATTTATGATATACTGTTTTATATTAATTATATAAACATATTGGTCTTTAAAAGTAAAGACTTTAACGGAGGGATTTATGTCGGTTAAAAGATATACTATAGGCGAGGAGATATTTAATAGTATAAGTCATGGAGTTGGGGCGCTTGCCTCTGTTATTGGTGCTACTGTTATGATAACTTTAGCTAGTGCCTTTGGTAATTTTAATTCAATTATTAGCAGTATTATATTCGGATTTTCTTTAGTTTTATTATACACAATGTCAACTTTGTATCATGCTTTTCCATTTGAAAAAGTTAAGCGGATTTTTAGAACTCTAGACCATGCTGCTATTCCTATTTTAATCGCCGGTAGCTACACCCCATTTTGTACTATTTTATTAAATGGAAACACTAAAGCTTTATATGCAATTATTTTTATATGGTTTTTATGCTCTTTATGTGTATTTTTAAATTTTATAAATCTTAATAAATTTGAAAAACTTGCGCTAATTTTATACATCGTTATGGGCTGGAGTGTTTTGGCACTACTTCCTGATATAATTTCTGCTATATCTTTTGGAGGCCTTGTTCTTTTAACTCTTGGGGGCTTAAGCTATACAATAGGAATTATATTTTATAAAATTAAAGCTCCTTATTTTCATGGAATTTGGCATTTATTTGTTGTTGCAGGTAGTGTTTTGCATTATCTGTGTGTTGTTATTTATGTTTTGCCATTAAGCTATTAATTAAATTATAAGGACTTCATATATGATTTTACCAATTAAAAATGATACACACAATAATACAAAACTAATATTCTTTTTGGGCTGTATTATTGGTTTTATAGTATTCATTTCTATTTTTACTATATCACCTTTAATCCCAACAAACGATTTTTTTTGTTCTACTGGTTTTTTAGAATACGACTCTGCGCAGCACTATGCCGGGTGGATGCTTTATCGCCAGTCGCCTTGGGGGTTTCCTTTAGGAATTAGCACTCATTCCGCTTTTCCTTATGGGACAAGTGTATCTTACACTGATTCTATTCCTCTTTTTAGTATATTCTTTAAAATTTTATCCCCTATCTTACCTAGCACTTTTCAGTTTTTTGGTTTATTTGTTGCTATGAGTTATTCTTTAATGGGTGGATTTTCTGCTATTCTAATGAATTTATTTGTTAAGAATTTTTATATTAGTGGATTATCCGCTTTATTATTCTCCCTTTCACCTATAATGATGGAAAGAGCATTTAGACACACTGCCCTATCCGCACATTTTCTAATTATTGCCTGTCTTTATTATTATTTTAAAAATAAAGGAAACTGGAATTTAAAAACTTCTATACCACTAATTATAATAAACACACTTGCAATTTCTATACATCCCTATTTTCTACCATTCACTTTTGGGATATCATTTGCTGTTTTTTTAGAGTGGTCTATAAGTCAAAAGCAATTTTTAAAAGCAGTTTCTTTTTTATCTTTAAGCCTTGTGTGCGCTTTAACATTTGGCTATATAATCGGTGCATTTTATTCATTAACTAGCGCTAGCGACACAGGATTTAGCTTTTTTTCATTAAATCTTAATAGTTATATCAATCCTTCAAGTAAAGGAATTGAAGATTGGTCTTTATTTTTAGATCCTCTTCCTGCTTACAGCTCATTTCAAGTAGAAGCTTTTAATTATTTAGGTCTTGGAATACTTTTAGCCCTTATACTCGCTTTTTTAAGTTTTCTTAAATTTAAAGATATTAGAAAAGAAATTGTAACAATCCTCACATCCTCATATGGATTAATCTTTTCAGCAATAGCACTTACATTATTTGCACTAACTAATGTTATCACTTTTAATGAGACAATTTTATTTAGCTTTAATATACCTGATAGTATATATAATCTATGTGCAATATTTCGTGCAAGTGGTCGTTTTGGCTGGCTACTTCATTATTTGTTTTATATTGTTGCTATTTTTTGCATATCTAAACTTAAAATAAAATATATCCCTTATATTATATTGGTTATTATACCTATCATACAAATTATAGATTTATATCCTGCTATATCATCTAAAAATGATTACTTTAAAAATAAAGCACCTAGTGATAATATTCATACTATTACAGCAAAACTTGATGATCCTTTTTGGGATGAGATTGAAAATTTTGATTCTATAATGGCAATAACAAGTGGCTCCTCTGTTATAGGAGGCTCTATAGAACTTGCTTCTTTCGCTAGCAGAGCAGATAATGATATAACTGTTAATATAAACTTTGAGGCAAGAAGTGATGCAGAAAAAAAAGCAGACCTTGTAAGCCAAATTAACTTTGATTTATCTAATGGTAACATTGATGAATCTACTTTATATCTTGCCGATTTTAATGATATTAATCCATTATTAACATTCATTGAAAGTGGCGAATATCAGGCTTTTATTGTAAATGATCAATTAATTGTTTTTAAAGCAAGATATACCGAAAATCAAATCGAAGATTTTTTAAAATCTGATACCTTTGAATTATTTATTATATAAAAAATAACCTTGCTTATAAGCAAGGTTATTTTTCTTATTTTACAAATCTATCATCTATTATATCGCTATATTCAATTACTACATCGGCATCTATTTCGCCCGCATTTTTCATAATATCTATTATTCTATAAAAATCTTCTTCTTTCATGCTAGGATCTTCGCTATAAGCACCTATTGCTTTATAATTTTCTATAACTAATTCTATATCTTCAACACTTGTTTCGCTAAAGAATGTTTGAATACTTTTTGCAACAACATCACTATCATTATTCATAACAAATTCCTGACCTTTTTTAATAGCATTTGTAAACTTTTGAATAGTTTCATCATCTAAATCATCACTGGCAAAGTATGCTGTATAAGGAACAGTGCCTCCCTCTTCTCCAATAGAGGCTACAATGTATCCAGAGCCCTCTTCTTCTAAAGAAGAGGCAACTGGCTCAAATGCTGTAACATAATCGCCCTCACCTGCAACAAATGCGCCCGTCATTGCATTAAAATCTATTGTATCATTAAAATACACATTTTCACCAACATAAAGTCCATTTTGATTTAAAACATAAAGTAGTGTCATATAAGGCATACCTCCCTTTCTTCCTGGAAGTATTGTTTTGCCTTCTAAGTTTTCAAAAGAAAACTCTTCATCTTCTCTAGAAATTAAAAATGATCCATCGCAAGCAGTGAGCTGTGCAAAAACTTTTGGAACGTCTTCTCTTCCTTGCAAATGAACATAAATACTCGCTTCTGCACCTGCAAGACCTATATCGGCAGCCCCTGTTAAAACAGCAGTCATAACATTATCCGCACCACCACCATTAACAAGTTCTATCAAAAGACCTTCTTCTAAAAAGTACCCTTCGCTAATAGCTGCATACTGAGGTGCATAAAAAATTGAATGTGTAACCTCATTTAAAACTATATTTTTCACTTCTTCTTTTTCATTTTCTGAGCACCCCGCTAATAGAACTGTGAAAATCCCAAGAACTAATATTAATGCAATAAGCTTTTTCATAAATAAAATGTATCCCTTCTAGTTATCTTTTATAAAAAAATTAATGTTTATTTATCTTCCTCATAACTACTTTTTCTAATAAATTTATAAATGCATACATTAAATATGCAATAACTCCTAAAATAAAAACATTCATCATAACAATATCCATCCTAAAAACTTGCCCCGCATAAACTATCATATACCCAAGTCCTGCCCTTGAAGTTAAAAATTCTCCGGCTATAACTCCAACAAGGCTAAGTCCTATGTTTATTTTAAAGCTTTGAAATAGAACTGATAGATTATACGGTAAAACAAGCTTTAAAAACACAGCTTTTTTATTTGCACCAAAGCTTTCAAGTGTTGCGATTAAATTTTTATCTGTTTTATTAAATCCACCTGAAAGCTCCAAAACTGTTACTATTAAACTTATAGCTACTGCCATTAAAATAATAGATTTCATATCAGCACCAGCAAAAACTATTATAACTGGCCCAAGTGCTATTTTAGGCAGGCTATTAAGCACTACTAAAAAAGGTGATAATACCTTTGTTAAAAATGGAGAAAACCACATTGCCGCCGCTATTAAAAACCCTATTATAACCCCTAGACTAAACCCTACAGCAGTCTCAAATACAGTTACAAAAATATGATATGATAAATCTAGTTGAATTTGCTCTATAAAAGAATTTAGTATTCTTAAAGGGGATGAGAATATAAAAGGATCTAATATATTAAATCTTGATAATATCTGCCAGAGAAATAAAAAAATTACAACTATTCCAATTTGAAATGCTATTACTTTATTTTTTTCTCTTTTAACACTTTTTAAGTATTCATTTCTATAATTCATCACTAGAAACCTCCTTCCAAATATCCTTTACATATTCTTGAAATCTTGCCTCTCTTCGTATGGAAATTGGATTTCTATCGTTTTTCAAATCTATATCAAAAACCTTTTTTACTGTTGCTGGTCTTTTAGATAAAACAATTATTTTATTTGATAGGGCAACCGCTTCATTTATATCGTGAGTTACCATTAGCATTGTTTTCTCTTCGTTTTTTAATATATTATAAACATCTTGGCTAACAGAGAGCCTTGTTTGATAATCAAGGGCTGAAAAAGCTTCATCCAATAGTAGTAATTCTGGTTTTACACAAAGAGTTCGAATAAGGCTCACTCTTTGCCGCATACCCCCTGATAAATTACTAGGAAAGCTATTTCGAAATTCATAAAGCCCATACTTTTTTAAAAGTGATACTGCGTAATCAATATTTTCTTTTGTTAATTTATTTTGTATCTCAAGTCCTAATAAAACATTTTTATAAACTGTTCTCCAATTAAGAAGATTATCATTTTGCAGCATATACCCTATTTTATTATTAAATCCTTTTAGTAAATCTCCTTCTAAATATATTTCTCCTGTATCCTTTTTTATGCTTCCGGCAATAATTGAAAGCATAGAGCTTTTTCCGCAGCCACTCGGTCCAAGAAGGCTCACAAAATCTCCCTTTTCTATATTAAAACTAATATTTTCTATGGCTAATGTTTCCTCTTTTGGCGTTTGGTATCTAAGTGATATATTTTTAGCTTCTAAGATTTTTTTCATAACACCAATCCCTTTCAAGCGCTTATTTTAAGTAAACACTCTAAACTATTTATTAAAAATGCTTTTATTCTCTTTATATTAGTATATAAACTCTCCTCTGCAACTGTTACTAAATTGTGAATTTTTACTTTTTTTGATATTTTTCACCAAAATTTTTATATTTTTTTCAATTAATATATTTATTTTGACATTGTTAGATATTGACAATTTACTCCTTAATCTATATAATATAGCTATTACTTATTTTTAAGGAGATAAAGACAAAGTGAATAATGAAATTTTACTTACACAACCTGAGCACGAAGATTTAATTAAGGAGCTTGAATATCTAAAAACAGATAAACGTCATGAGCTCGCTGAAAAAATTAAAGTTGCCCGTGGATTTGGAGATTTATCAGAAAACAGTGAATACGATGAAGCAAAAAATGAGCAAGGCCTTGTAGAACAACGTATCAATGAATTAGAAGCGATTCTAAAAAAAGCAAAAATTGTTAACAAAGATAATATTGCAAAAAATATTGTTGGAGTTGGTGTTAGCGTTGTTGTTGTAGATAGTGATGGAGATGAGGAAACTTATGATATCGTTGGTGCAACAGGATTTGATCCACTTAGCGGAAAAATCAGCGAAGACTCACCTATTGGTGCAGCTCTTAAAGGTCATAAAGTTGGAGAAACGGTTAATATTTCTCTTCCAACTGGAGCCTCATTCGATTTAACAATAAAAAAAATAATGATAAACGACTAAAAAGGAGCTTTTATAAAGCTCTTTTTTATTGGTAATTAATCTTGAATATATCTAGCTTTTATGTTAAAATAATATAATGAATTAAAATAAAGGAGTTTAAAACAATGGAAAACAATATAAACCTTTCCACTGAGGAAAAAGAAGAAAATTTAAGCGAACTTTTACAAGTGCGCCGTAATAAATTAAAAACCCTACAAGAAAATGGCAAAGATCCTTTTCATAAAACATCTTACCCTGTTAACGCTTATGCAGGTGAAGAAGTTGCAAATTTTAATGAAGAAAGCGAAGAAACAAGAACTGTATCATTAGCTGGCAGAATTATGTCTAAAAGAGATATGGGTAAGGCTTCATTCTTTGATTTAAGAGATTCATCTGGCAAAATTCAACTTTATATAAGAGTTGATGCTTTAGGACAAGATGTTTATGATGAAGTTTTAACTTATGATATAGGCGATATAATTGGTGTTGAGGGCGATGTTTTTAAAACAAAACGTGGTGAAATTTCATTAAAAGTAAAATCTATTGATCTTTTAGCAAAAAGCCTTACTCCTCTTCCTGAAAAATGGCACGGGCTTACAGATACAGAACTTCGCTATCGTCAAAGATATGTTGATTTAATAGTTAATCCTGATGTTCGTGATACATTCGTTAAAAGAAGTAAAATAACAAAAGAAATTAGAAACTATTTAGATAATCTAGGGTTTTTAGAAGTTGAAACTCCTGTTCTGCAAACTGTTCCAGGTGGAGCTGCCGCAAGACCATTTGATACACATCACAATGCACTTGATATACCAATGCATTTAAGAATTTCACTTGAATTATACCTAAAAAGATTAATTGTTGGTGGATTTGATAAGGTTTATGAATTAAGCCGTGTTTTTAGAAACGAAGGTGTTTCAACAAGACATAACCCTGAATTCACTATGATGGAATTATACTGGGCTTACCATGATTATGAAGACATAATGAATCTTACTGAAGATTTATTCCACCATGTTGCATCTAAAGTTTTAGGTGATGGGGTAAATCCTATATTAGATGGTGTTGAATATGATGTTCACTCTCCATTTAAAAGAATTTCAATGAAAGAAGCTGTAAAAGAAGTTTGCGGTGTTGATTTTGATACTATAACATCTGATGAGATGGCAAGAGAAATCGCAAAAGAGAAAAACCTATCTTTCCCTGCACACTTTAAAAAAGGCGAAATATTAAATCTGTTTTTTGAGGAATATGTTGAGGCTACTTTAATCCAGCCAACATTTTTAACTCATCATCCAGTGGAAATTTCACCTTTATCTAAAAAGAATATTGAAAACCCAGAATACACAGATAGATTTGAATTATTTATTGGTGGTAGAGAATATGCTAATGCATTTAGCGAACTTAACGATCCTATCGACCAAAGAGAGAGATTTGAATATCAAGAGCTATTAAGAAGCCTTGGCGATGATGAAGCAAACAAAGTTGATGAAGACTTTTTAAATGCTTTAAGCTATGGTATGCCTCCAACAGGTGGTATTGGTATTGGTATTGATAGACTAGCTATGCTACTAACGGGCTCTTCTTCTATCCGCGATGTTGTATTATTCCCTACGATGAAACCTATTTTAGAATAATTTTTTATAAAAATTATTCTAAAACAAGAAGTATAGTTTTAATTTCACTATATTATATAGTGAAACTATATAAATCGCTAAATAATATTTTATCGTATTAATTTTTTACAAGAAAGAACATATTTTATGAAAATAATGGCAGTTGATTATGGCGAAAGTAGAACTGGGATTGCTATAAGTGATGTAACTGAATTTTTAGCTTCCCCTGTTGAAGTTATTAAAGAAAAAAACACAAGGAAAGCTATTGAAAAAATTGCTGCAAAGGCAATAGAATTGAATGCTCAAATGCTTATAATAGGTCTTCCTCGTAATATGGATGGAAGCTATGGTGAAAGGGCGCAAAAATGCCTCTCTGTAAAGGATGAGCTTTCTAGTATGCTTAGTATTCCTGTTGAATCTTGGGATGAAAGAAGCAGCACAAAATCTGCTTTGAATATCCTAACTGATACAAATACTTTTGGAAAAAAAAGAAAAGAAGTTCTTGATGCTGTGGCAGCCACAGTTATTCTAGAGAGCTATTTGCAATATAGAAAAAATAATAAATAAAAATAAAAACTCATTAACAATTAAGTTAATGAGTTTTTATTAGTTTTAAAGCAGCAACTGTTTTATCATCTTTTGAAGATGTTTTCATTATACTGCTAACTATTTTCTCGCAACTAAAATCATACATACTTCTTAAGTTATTCTCAATTCTAGCACCATCGCTTACTAAAACTATAGTATCTTTATCTTTTAAATTGAATTCATACTGAAAAAGCTTTGTATCCTTTAATATTCCAAGAGGCAGGCTATCTTTATAAATTCTTTCCATTCCTTTTGAGTTTAAAATAGCACTCTCGCTAGCACCTGCTTTTGTAAGGGTTGCTTTTCCTGTATATTTATCAACAACTAAGATATCAATAGATGCCCCCACATCACCACTTGATTTTAAATTAAGTGCAAGGTTTACTATTTCCACAACTTTTAAGACGTCTATTTGAGCTTTTAAAAGGCTTTTCGCCATTGCTATAGTTGTTTTGCTTTCTTTTGCTGCAAACACTCCTGTGCCCATTCCATCACTTAAAACTAAATACACCTTTTGATTATCTTCAAAGGTTTCGCATTCATCACCGCAGATAGTGTCTAGGCCTTTGCTTTCATAAAAAATTTCAAATTCAAAATTTCTTTTTGATAGGAAGGTGTATACAAATTCATTTCCTCTCATTTCCAAATTATAATTCTCGAATTTCTTATTATACAAAATTTCAAGCTTTGCTTTAATTTTATATAATGTTTTACTATCAATTTCATTTAAAGAGGCTAAAATAAAGCTATCTGGGTTTCTATTAGCTAGTGAAAAATTAGATTTTACATCTAATAATCTTAAAAATTTATCCATTTCAAAGGTGATTTTTGAATTATAATTATATCCTTTTTGGCTTTCTATCTCTATATCCGCTATTATGTGCGACACTGATAGGAATGCTGTTTGAAGCAGCCTTTGATTATTTTTTTGAGACTGTTTTATATATCTTTTTGTTAGCATTAATCTTTGATTTTCTTCAAAGCTCTTTTTTATTTTTTCCACTTTTACACAAGAGGAGTAAAACCATTCACTAAATTCTGCTTCATTTTTCAAAGTTAAATTATTAGAATATTTAACAAGTTCATCTTGAGTATTAGTATAATTTTGAGCCCAGCAATACATATTGTTTTTGCATTTTCTGCAAACGTCTTCTGCTACTAAATCAAATAATGGCTCTTCCTTAAATGTTTTTTCATTCAGTTTAGTTATATCTATTATAGTGTTTCCAAGAAAACTAAGCGATTTTTGAAGTTTATTTAAATTGCTAGTAAGCTTGTAAAAATCTTTTTGAGTTTTTTCATTCATATCATCAAGTTCTATAATATCAAGTTTTATATATTTGTGCATAAAAAAATGGATAATAAGCGATGTAAATGTTATAAAAAGAAGAGTTAAATCCGAAAATAATCCAATTAAAACAATATTTATAACACAAGCTATCGCCCCTGCTAAAATATACATCAGCCACCATTTTTTCTTAAATGATAAGCTTGCTATAAAATAGATTGCTATAATAGAGATAAAATAAATATAAAAATCTCCTCTAAAAGTGAGCACTACAGAAATTGCTAAAAGAGAAATAAAAGCTAAATCAAATTTTTGATAGTTAGAAAAATATATCGCTATAGAAAGCAAAACTGCAACATCGAAATATATATAATTATCAAATATCGCCGAAAAAGAAACAGCGAAAATACACAAGGCTAAAAAATTATTTATGTAATCTTCTATTGAAGATAAGGTTTTTGCATTTTTTAAATTACTAAATCCTAGTTTTAAATTATAAGGAATAATTAAAAATAAAATGCATTCTACCACAAATAATATTTGATATGTAAAGCTTATTGAGCTATAAAAAAGAGCTATTTTAAAAGCAATGAATACTATCGCTGATATAATCATACTCATTTTTTTAGAATAAAACCAAGCATAAGTCACCGAATATATTCCAACTGCCATAAAATAAGCTAAATAGTAGCCATTTTCAATACTCATATACCCAAGACTTATAAAACTTCCTACGGCATAAACAAGGGTGGTTTCAAGCTTTGAAAAGCTTAATAATATAATAATAGATACCCCCACAAAGGCCACACTATCATATCTTGCAAAAGGGCTTACCACCCCCAAAGAAAATATCATAAAATACAAAACTACTTCTTCCGTTTTTATTTTACTTAAACTTTTTAATATGTTTTTTTTAATTTTAAGCATAATTTTATTATTCCTTTCATATACTAATAAAATTATAGCTTTATATTTTTGAGAGTTTTATCGAATTTTCTTTTATTATATTTTTCTATAAAAAAAACTGACAATTTACATAAATCGTCAGTTTTTTGTGTTTTATAATTTTGCTATTGCTTTTTTTATTCTATCTAACGTTTTTTCTTTTCCTAAAACAACTGCAAGTTCTATACCGCCACCTGGAGTAAATTGTTTTCCTGATACAGCAACACGAAGTGGGAACATTACCACACCATTTTTTGTTTCTAATTCGTTTATAACTTCAAAAACTTTATCGTGAATTGCATCAATTGTCCACTCTTCTAGATTTTCAATCTTTTCTAAGATTTTTTCAAGAGCAGTTTTAGATGTTTCAAGAGTTGTTTTCATTTTTTTATTAACGAAAAGTTCTGCATCATATTCTGGTATTTCATCAATAAAATCAACTTGCTCTGAAATATCTCCTAAAACTTCGCATCTTTTTTGAAGAACAGTAGCTAAAACATCAAAATCGCATTCACCTTTAACTGTTTTTCTAATGTAAGGCATAGCTTTTTCTTTAAAATCTTCTAATGATAATTCTCTTATATATTCTCCATTTAAAAATTTTAATTTATCCATATCAAAAATAGCAGGAGATTTTGAAATATTAGCAGGATCAAAAACTTCAATTAATTCTTCTAAAGTAAATTTTTCTTTATCTGATTTTGGGCTCCAGCCTAGTAGGGCAATATAATTTAAAATAGCTTCTTTTAAATAACCCATAGCCACTAAATCCTCATATGAAGCATCGCCATTTCTTTTAGAAAGCTTATGAGTTGCATCTTTCATAACAGGTGGGCAGTGAACATATTTTGGAATTTCCCAATCGTATGCTTTATATAATAAATTATATTTTGGTGCAGATGATAAATACTCTGCCCCTCTTATAACAGGATCAATTTTCATTAAGTGATCATCGATAACATTTGCAAAATTATAAGTTGGCATACCATCAGCTTTTAGTAAAACTTGATCATCAAGAGTTGCATTTTCAACTTCTATTCTACCATAAACCATATCATCAAAATAAGTTGTTCCCTCTTGTGGTATTTTTTGACGAACAACATAAGAAACACCATTTTTTAAATTTTCTTCTATTTCTTCTTTTGAAATATGTTTGCAATGCCCATCATATCCTGGCATTTGTCCTGAAAGTTGTTTTAATTTTGCACTTTCTTCTAATCTTTCTTTTGTACAAAAACAATAATAAGCTCCACCTTTTTCAACAAGGTTTTCTGCCATTTCTTTATAAATTGGCTTTCTTTCACTTTGAATATAAGGGCCGTATTCACCGCCCACATCAGGACCTTCATCCCATAAAAGGTTAGTTTCTTTTAAAGTATTATAAATAATATCAAGTGCACCCTCCACTTGTCTTGACTGGTCGGTGTCTTCTATTCTTAAAAGAAAATCGCCTCCATCACGTCTTGCTGTTAAAAAAGCATAAAGTGCAGTTCTAAGATTTCCCACGTGCATATATCCTGTTGGGCTTGGGGCAAACCTTGTTCTAGTTTTGTTTTGCATAATTTTATTTCCTTTCTTAGGTTATTTTTGTTATATTGTTTGACTAAGTCTATTGATTTTTCAAACCAATTTCTGTAAACTAATTAAAGCTTAGGTTATATTTTATTTCTAAATTGCAATTTAATTAAAATATTTCCATTTAAGTTATTTTAAACTACATAATAGAATAAAGGGAGCAACAAATGAAATCAACAGGCATTGTAAGAAAAGTTGATGAAGTAGGACGTTTTGTACTACCAATCGAAACAAGAAGAATTTTAGGTCTTGAAGAAAAAAGCGAAATCGAAATCTTCGTTGAGAATGATACAGTTGTATTAAAAAAATACCACTCAAGCTGTATGTTCTGTCAAAACACTAATGATTTAACTACTTTACGTGGTAAAAACATTTGCAAAAATTGCATTGAAGAACTAAAATAATAATTTTATATCGTTATCACACTTTCGTGTGATAACGATTTTTTTATTTATCTGTTTTTATACATTTCATTATAATAGTTTTGGTATTCGCCTGATGTTATATTATCTAGCCATTGTTTATTTTCTAAATACCAGTTTATAGTTTTCACTATACCCTCTTCAAACATAACGGTTGGTTCCCAGCCTAAATCTTTTCTAATTTTCTCTGGATCTATTCCATATCTTCTATCATGCCCTTTTCTATCTTCAACATATTTAATTAATGTTTCATTTATTTCAGGGCTTACTTTTTCACTTAATATAGATATAATCTTTTTAACGATAAAAACATTAGTTCTCTCATTATGTCCGCCAACGTTATAAACTTCGCTTAAAACACCTTTTCTTGTAACTAAATCTATCGCTCTGCAGTGATCTTCAACATATAACCAATCGCGAATTTGAAGTCCATCACCGTAAACTGGTAGATGTTTTTTGTTTTGAGCATTATTTATCATTAAAGGTATTAATTTTTCTGCAAACTGATATGGACCGTAGTTGTTTGAGCATCTTGTTATATTAACAGGCATTTTATAAGTGTCTGCATAAGCTTTAACGAATAAATCAGCTGATGCTTTACTTGATGAATATGGTGAGTGAGGATCTAGTGGTGTTCCTTCTGTAAAGAATCCAGTTTCGCCAAGTGAGCCGTAAACTTCATCAGTTGACACTTGAACAAATTTTACTCCCTCTTTCCATACATCGCCAGTTTCCCATGCTTTTTTTGCACAATTTAATAGGTTTACTGTTCCAAGAACATTTGTTTTAACGAATACATCAGGATCGCTAATACTTCTATCAACATGACTCTCTGCTGCAAAATTTACTACATAATCAAATTCATATTCAGAAAATAATTCTGAAACTAAAGCTTCATCACAAATATCTCCTTGAACAAAGATATGTCTTTTATCACCTTCTACTGATTTTAAGTTTTCTAAATTTCCAGCATAAGTTAATTTATCTAAATTAACAAGAAGTATATCTTTATGCTCTTTTAGCATATATAAAATATAGTTTGAGCCGATAAATCCTGCTCCACCTGTTACTAGGTATTTTTTCATTATAGTAGTTCTCCTTTTATTTCCTCTGGCATATTCTTAAAATAAGATTTTAGGGCATCTTGCCAATCTCTCATTTCATAGTTATTAGTTAGTTTAAGCATCATATTTTCAAGAGAAGAGTATTCTGGTCGCTTTGTTGGGCTTTTATATTCATCACTTGAGCAAGGTAATACCTCTGCATTAACTCCTGCTAATTCGATAATTAATTTTGCAAAGTCATACCAAGAGCACTCCCCTTTTCCTGTGCAGTGATACACACCATACTCATCACTTAAAATTAAATTTAATATATGATGCGATACGTCTGCCGCATTTGTTGGGTTTCCTATTTGATCATTAACAACTTTTAGTGTTCCTCGAGTTTTACCCGCATTTATCATTGTTTTAACAAAGTTTTTCCCATAGTAGCCATACAGCCAAGCTGTTCTAACTATTATATATTTTTTAGAAAACTGTTTTACAAATTCTTCGCCTGCAAGTTTTGTTTTTCCATATACTGAAATAGGTTTTACTATATCATATTCACTAAATGGAACATCACCCACACCCTCAAATACATAATCTGTTGATACATGAATTAATTTTGCATTGTTTTCCTGTGCTGCTATAGCTAAATTTCTTGCACCTAGCGCATTAACATTATATGCCGCTGCCTGATTTGTTTCGCAAGCATCAACATTTGTGTAAGCTGCACAGTTTACAACAACATCTATTTTTTTATCCTCTATGTATTTTTTGCAAAGACTTTTATCCGTTATATCAAGCTCATCTGAATCAACAGCAAAAATTTTCGCTGTTCGCAGTTCATCCTTTATGCTCCCGATTTCTGTTCGCCCTCTTTTAATATCTTTTATTATTTGAGTGGCAAGCATTCCTTTTGAGCCTGTTATTAATATATTCATATTAATAGTTCCTTTCGCATTTTTAGTATTGTAATTTATTTTTACTAACTTTTAATAAGTGCTCGCCATACGGACTCTTACCATACTTTTGTGCGCTTTTTATAAGTTCTTCTTTTGTTATCCAGCCATTTCTATAAGCTATTTCCTCAGGCGCTGAAATTTTTACGCCCTGCCTTTTTTCAACCATTTGAACAAATGATGCAGCTTCAACTAAACTATCCATAGTACCTGTATCAAGCCACGCAAATCCTCTTCCTAAAAGCTTTACATTTAATTCTTCTTTATTTAAATACATTTCATTAAGAGAAGTTATCTCAAGCTCGCCTCTATTTGAAGGCTTTACTTCTTTTGCCATACTTGAAACACCTTTTGGATAAAAATACAGCCCTGTTATAGCATAATTACTTTTTGGATTTTCTGGCTTTTCTTCAACAGAGATAACCTTTCCATCTTTATTAAATTCAACTATTCCAAATCTTTCTGGATCTTCTACGTGATAGCCAAAAACAGTAGCCTTACCATTATTTGCATTATCGGCAGCCTCTTTTAGTATTGATGAAAAACCATTGCCATAAAAGATATTATCTCCCAATACCATCGCACAAGAATCACCATTTATAAACTCTTCGCCTATAATAAATGCCTGTGCTAGACCATCTGGGCTTTCCTGAACTGCATAATTTAATTTCACTCCATACTCTTTTCCATCTCCTAATAAATCACGAAATCTTGGAGTATCTTGCGGAGTTGATATAATTAAGATATCTTTAATTCCCGCTAGCATTAAAGTTGATAGCGGGTAGTATATCATTGGTTTATCATAAACTGGTAGTAGTTGCTTTGATGTTACCATTGTAAGCGGATAAAGCCTTGTTCCGGCACCGCCGGCTAAAATAATACCTTTCATTTGAAAGTTCTCCTTTTTTATTTTAATTTAAATCCCCATTTTTTAAAATATATCATCATACTTTTTAATTGTATTAAAAACTGCTTAATACTACTTTTGGTTTCTCTGTGCCAAAAATGAATAACACTTGCTTTTGGATAATAAATAGCTTTTCCATATTTTTTTGCCTTCATTGTTATATCAGCATCCTCAAAATATAAAAAATAATCTTTATCAAATCCTTTTATTTTTTTTAAAACCTCAGTTCTTATAACAAAAAAGCAACCTGTACAAAAATCAACTTCTAATATATCCTCTTGATTTTTATCCTTCATTAAATATTCATCCTCTATTTTTTTTAAGAATTTTAAAGGAATTCTTCTTGAAATAAGAGAAAGTAGAGTTGGACGGTTTTTGGCTATATACTGTATACTGTTATCTTGGTTTAAAACCTTTGGACAAGAAATAACTACATCATTATTTTCATTCATAAAATCGCACATACTTTTAATTGTATTTTCATTTATTAGAATATCAGGATTTATTACAAAATGATAATCGCTATCTATTTCTTCTAAAACTTTATTATGAGCTTTGCCAAACCCTATGTTTTCTTCTAGTTTTATATAATTAAAGCGCTTAAACTCTTTTTCCATTTCATTGGCAATTTTTTCTTTACTGTTATTATCTATTACATATAAATTAAAATTATCTTCTGTATAATCATTTATGCTTTTTAAAGTTTTATAAACATCATCTATTTTATTATAAACCACAACACTTGCTGAAATCTTGTAATTTTGCATAATTATGCCCTTTCCTTTCTCGAAATTTTGCTTTACTATAATAATAATTTCTAATTAATCCTTGCAAATTTCGTTTCTTAAAAACTAATTTTAAAATCAATTTTTATCTATACGGCATATTTATATTATTATACTATTAATATGGATTTTTTGCAAGATTCTATATTAAAATCTCTCACTTTAATCACATATTTAAATCAATTTATAATAAATATTATATTTTGCTTATAAAACATAAAAATGCAACACAAATCTGTGTTGCATTTTTATTATTAATAAGGTTTGTATCCTATATTTATATCTACAAGACCACCTACACCAGGCCATGAGCCTGTACCAGTGTATTGCCAAATATCATATTTATATTTAAAGTCTGTAGCTGATGTATAGTGCGCCAACCAAATATCATATTGAGAAATTTGTGAGTAATGTAATTGGTAGTAGAACCAAGATTTACTCGCATAAACACCTGCTTGGTATCCTGAATTTTCAACTGTTTCGCAGAATGCTTTTGCTATTTCTGTTCTATGGTCTGTACTTAAATAGTCAGCTCTACCAGCACCTGTGCCTGTTGCCTCAGTATCAAAGAATATTGGTAAATCTATTCCATATTGTCTAGCTTTTTGAATAGAGAATGAAGCCTCCGCAACTGCTTCTTCAAGGGTTATTGCTTGTGAGTAGAAATAAAGGCCAACTTTTAGTCCTGCAGCTTTTGCCCCAGTAATATGAGAATGTAATCTTGTATCCTCAACTATATCTCCTGAGCCATATCCTCTATAACCAGCTCTAATAATTACCCAGTCTACACCTGAAGCTTTAACTGCATTCCAGTCTATATTCGCTTGCCATTTAGAAACGTCAAGCCCTATAACCTCAGTTGATCCTACTTGTAATTTTCCATTTGAATCGAATATGTATGTTACACTTTGGATTATCTGTGTACCTGTAACTTTATTACCATTTTTATCAAAATAATATCTTGCGCCATCTAAATCATGCCATCCATAATAAGCCACAACTTTCACTTCTTCAACTTTAAATGAGGCGTTTGCAATAGTTCCATCATCATTAAACATTTTATAATCTATCTTTTGCGGTGTTGGTGATGGTGTTGGGCTTGCTGTTGCAGTCGGTGTTGGGCTTGCCGTTGCTGTCGGTGTCGGACTTGCTGTTTCAGTTGGGCTTGGTGTTGGACTTGCTGTTGCAGTCGGTGTCGGACTTGCTGTTGCAGTCGGTGTCGGACTTGCTGTTTCAGTTGGGCTTGGTGTTGGACTTGCTGTTTCAG
>CAYJEK010000030.1:18866-22695 GCA_964369205.1 uncultured Oscillospiraceae bacterium
GTCGGTGTCGGACTTGCTGTTTCAGTTGGGCTTGGTGTTGGACTTGCTGTTTCAGTTGGTGCAGGCGAAGATTCATCTGGATTTTCTACTGGTTCTCCCCCAATATTCACACCTATAATATTTAAAGCATTTAAATTATATGTTAAATTTTTAGGCGTTACATATGTATAACCCATTGAAACTGGAGCTACTTGTGTAGGCTCTGCTAATGTGTATCCACCTGTTAGGTATCCTTCGCTATCTAAAACGGCATAAACACCACTGCTTGTTCCATCTGAATTTTTAATTGTGCCA
Organism: uncultured Oscillospiraceae bacterium; assembly: GCA_964369205.1. Taxonomy (GTDB): domain Bacteria; phylum Bacillota; class Clostridia; order Oscillospirales; family Ruminococcaceae; genus RGIG3102. The sequence goes on from CAYJEK010000030.1 coordinate 19,161, forward strand.
TCAGCCATTAATTCAGGCTTATATTTCAGTTCTACAACCTTAGTTGATGAGTCTACATATTCAACTGTATTTACTACTGGTTGTGGAGTTGCAGCATTTGAGTTCGAACCAAAATCATGGTCTTCTTTTGATGCATCAAGCTCTGATTCATCAACTACTTGATCAGAAACATCTTTTTCTTCATAAGCTATTGCCGCTTGAACTTCAATTTCAATAGCTTCTGGCATTATATAACCTTCTAATGGCTCTATAGAAACTATATAATCACCAGCCGTTAGCTTTGTTAATTTTAAAAATCCATCATTAACATCCCAGTCTTTATCATAGTTTGTCTCATCACTTTGAACATTTAAAACAAAGTTTGGCCCAACTATCATATTCCCTTTATCATCAAGAATTTTAACTTCTAAATCTTCTTTAATAGATGAAGAGCTTAAAAATATTTTTACATCCTCTTTTACTTCCTCTGATGAAGATCCTACTAAAGAAGATGTAATATCACTCTCTGCTTTATCTACAACATTGGTTACATTTTCATTAGTGCCCCCTGTTGGTATTTCAGCAGGAGTACTACTTAAAGCGCTAGCTCCTAGGGCAATAACAAGTGGCACTGTTAATGCTAAAATTGCCGCTGAAATTTTTTGATAAACATTAAGTGTTTTAAATCCACTTAATGTACTTTTAATTAATCTAGACATTTTTTCTCCTATCATTTTATTTATTTATTTAAATTCATAATTTGATTTGTGTATAATATTACATTTTAAGTTGATTTTAGCATAAATATTACAAAAAGTAAAGTATTTCTACATAATTTCACATTTGTAAACACCGATAATATCTAATAATTTTACATTTTTTAGTAAAATTAACTAATTATTCATATTATACATTTTATTTATAAATTATAAATACTTAAAATATTTTTTTATAAAACAAAAAGGCTGCTAAATAGCAGCCTTTTTGCAAGAGAAAAAGTATATGAGGAAATGCAAAATGTTCTGTGCCAGCCTAATGCACCGAACACCTTAATTAGAAGTATACACTATATTAAATTCATATTTTGTCAAAAAATGTTATCGTTTTCTTAGATAAATATAAATATTTAAGAAAAACACATTATTATATATTGAAATTATTTATATATGTGGTATAATTAACTTAAAGGTAGGTACTACCTAAAACTTGGGAGGTACACAATATGAAAGTCAATACAATTGGAAGAAAAGTAGTCTTAAAAGACAATTTTATCGCACTTGCTGAAAAAAAACTGGAAAGACTTGAAAAGTTCTTTTCTGATGACGCTGTGGTTAATGTAACTGCAACTGTTGAAAAAAATCATCAAACAGTTGAGGTGGCAATAAAAGATAGAAAATTAAACTATCGAAGCGAAAAATCAGCAGAACAAATGAATGAAGCCCTTGATATGGCTGTTGACACTATTGAAACACTCATTGTAAAAAACAAAAACAAACTTGCTAAACGTCATAAAAGCCGTGGATACGAATACTTTGCTGTGGATATAGAGCCAGAAGATGATTACCATGTAGAAAGAGAAAAAGCATTTTTAATAGAACCTCTAACTGTTGATGAGGCAATTTTAGAAATGAATATGCTTGGACATAGCTTTTATATGTTTAAAGATTCTACAACACTTGAAACACATGTTGTTTATAAAAGGAAAAATGGTAATTACGGAGTTTTAATTCCTCAATAATTGCTTTCAAAGAACTTCATCTTTATAGGTGAGGTTCTTTTATTGCTAAATTTCATAAAATATAGTATAATAATATCATTATATGAGTAAAGCTTATATGGAAGGAATATTATTATGAAATACACATTAATTGCTCCTTGCTATTTTGGAACTGAGTCTGTTTTAACATATGAAGTTAAAAAAATAGGTGGGGAAAATATACAAACTCTAGATGGGAGAGTTATCTTTGAAGGGGATGAAAATATAATCGCAAGAGCTAATCTTAATTTAAGATGCGCTGAGAGAGTTTTAATTCTTTTAAAAGAATTCCGTGCAAAAACATTTGATGAATTGTTTGATGGAGTTTTAGATATAGCTTGGCATAGAATACTGCCTGCTGATGCTGAATTCCCTGTTAAAGGCTCTAGTTTATCTTCCACCCTATCAAGTGTTCCAGCTTGCCAAAGTATAGTAAAAAAAGCTGTCGTTGAAGCTTTAAGAAATGGCCATAAAACAAGAAACCTTCACGAAGATGGAGATTTATATAGAATTCGATTTTCTATAAGAAAAGACGAAGTTATGGTTATGCTAGACACTTCAGGCGACGGCCTTCATAAACGTGGGTATCGCCGTCAAAGTGGCGAAGCTCCTATAAAAGAAACTTTAGCTGCTGCTATTGTTGATTTAGCAAGAATTCGCGATAATAGTGTTGTTCAAGATCCATTTTGTGGCTCTGGCACTCTTTTAATTGAAGCTGCTCAAAAAGCCGCTAACATAGCCCCAGGGCTTACTCGCCGTTTTGCAAGCGAAAGATATGATTTTATCGGCGAAGAAATTTGGAGACAGGAAAGAGAAAAAGCCAAAAACGAAATCAGAAAAAACATTGAATTTACAGCTTTTGGATTTGATATCGATGAAGAAGTTATCGAAATTGCAAAAGAAAATGCTAAAAAAGCAGGTGTTGCTGAATATATAAAATTCCACGTAGGCGATGTTAAAGCTTTTTCACCTCAAGGAAACTCTATTGTTATAACAAACCCTCCATATGGAGAAAGATTAAACGATGCAGAGCATGCGGCTATTCTTGAAGAAACTTTAGCTAAAAGATTGGATATAAATCCAGTTAAATCAAGCTATATTATAACTTCAGATGGTGATTTCGAAGTTAACTTCAATAAAAAAGCTAATAGAAGAAGAAAGCTATACAATGGTATGATACCGTGCCAATTATATATGTATTACTAAATTTAAAAGATGAAAACTTTAAAAGTTTTCATCTTTTTTAATTAAGTTAACACAATTAGTTATATAATCCCAATCTTTTTCACACTTACTGTAATATATCTGGCCTTTATTTGTTAGTTTATAATATTTTCTAGGTGGTCCTTTTGAAACTTCCTTTGAATAACATTCGGTATACCCTTCTTTTAAAAGTCGTCTTAAAATTGTGTATACTGCTTGCTCGCTTGTATCTAAAAAAACTAACAAAACCTTTCTTGCAATCTCGTAACCATACAATTCTTCTTTTGAAATAATAGATAATACACAAAACTCTAACACACCTTTTTTAAGTTGTATAATCATATTTTTTGCTCCTATAATATTTAATTGATATAAATAAAACCATTGTAACTATAGTAAAGCATATTATATTAAAAAGAAATGATTGTATAAACGTTTGATAAATATAGTTTAATTGCTGATAAACTATATTTTGGCTATTCTCAGGAATTAAATCCACAGAATAAATAAGCCCATAAATTAAAGATAATGCATATAAATATACAATATTAAAAAATCCAAGAATTAATGCATTTTTACCTATTTTTAATGTAAGAA
>CAYJEK010000030.1:22795-26562 GCA_964369205.1 uncultured Oscillospiraceae bacterium
CTCATCTTTTTTTGATGGTTACTAGTTATCTTTATTTCAAATATTTCATCTTTAGATATAAAAAGAGTTGAAATCATAAAAACAACCCATAACCCCACCACAAAGCTTTTACTTATAGGCATAAAAAACCAGCCACTAAGATAAAAAAATAATCCAAATAAACTAAAAATAGATAAAACTAATCTTACTTTAAATTTCTTATTTTCAATAAATGGGTTTGGATGAATAAGTTCTTCTGCAATTAGTGATATGTCTCCAAGCTCTTTTATTGCATCTTCTTCATTTTGAGCACTATCAAAGTATTCACTATACTTACCTATAATTTTATTTATCTCCTTTTTTGGCATTTGCATATAAAGTTTGTCTTTTAGTAAACTAAAAAATTTTTTCCTATTCATAATATCTCCCTCCTATTGTTATCTTTTTTATCTACTGATTAATGATTAGTATAATTTTATAGTAGCATACTACTAATTATTAATCAATAGTATTTTAAAATAAAAATATTAATAAATTTTTAATTTTTATAATAAAAAAGAGAAAATATTATACTCATATTTTCTCTTTAAAATTTTATTAAAATGTATTCCAAGCAATCCAAGAAGTATTGCTTTCAATCTTATTCAGGGTTCTATTAATGCCGTTAAGCTGCATCAGTTGCTGTTTTTGCATATCTTGCATATACTGGTTATGCTCATCTTGAATTATAACATTAATAGCCTCTTTTACGCTATCCGCTCTTCCAAAGTTTACTATATTTATTATCTGCATAATAAGTTCTGGATGACTTCTATTAAATGGTATTGGTGATTTTTCCCCGTTAAGTACTTCATAATTCATATAGTGATTTTTCAATTCTTCCACACACTCGTTATAAATTCCTCCGTATTTCCCAAGGCTTTTTTGAGATAGTGCCACTTTTAATTTTTTGTATAGTTTAATACCAAAATTAAAAATAACAGTATATATAATGAATAAAGGCAGATATGCTAATGCTACTAAAAGTAACACTAAGATAAGCCTTATAAAATTAAAATCTGAATTCATTAAACTATCTAAGTGCCCTTGCATAAATCCAGCAAATCCAATAAAAATAGCAATATCGTCATATAAATCAACTGTAAGAATCCAAAATAAAATTAATCCAATAATAAATATAGCTTTTTTAAATTTAAAACTATTTTGAAAGTCGATAATTTTCAATATATTATTTTCTTGTTTTGCTAAAGTTTCAAAAACTGCACGTTTTGAATTAAAATATTCATATGCATTATTTAATGTGTCTTGAAGTTGTTTCATTTTGCATCTCACTTTTCATTTTTTTACTTTATATAAATACTGATACATATTTTATCACACAACTACTAATTATTCAACTTTATATAAATATTTTATAATTCATCACCGATATAAATATATTCTTCTCTATAAATTTCAATTTTATTATCACCTCTTTGTCCAAAATCAACTTCAATAGCCATTCCGTTTACTAAATTAATATCTCCATTCGGGCTTATATAATCGCCTTTTGCTGAAAAATGATAATTTCCATCTTTATCTAAAACTATATCTGTGATTGTTGCTGTGTAGATAAAAATGTAATTTTCATTATCTTGTTCAGTTTCATAAACATCTACATAGGCAGTTTCGCCTTTTAAATAAAAATGATAAACTAAACTTTCTTTTTCAATTTCTTTTTCTATTCCCCAAAATCCTTGCAAATTTTCATACACTTCTAATATATCCATTATTTCAGGATTATGAGGATCATCAGGAAATAGTGGACCTATATTTTCTTCGCTTAAAATATCTATATCTTCTTCGCTTTTTACCTCTTCACCCACTTCATTAGATAAATACTTAAAAGTACCATCTTCAAAAAGTTGAATTTTGATAGTGTTTAAATTATATTGATTCATTATATAATCATCATTCTTAGCATCATATTCAGGCACACCAAATTTGTATTCAATAGTTAATATATTATTTTCAAAAGTGTAATCTATAGCCTTTCCTGTTGTCACATTTCCAAGCCCGTCTGTCATTGGAACTTTTTCTTCATCTCCAAATAGATTTTCTAATTCTTCTTCACTAACATCAAAGTATTTTTTTGCAGTTTCTATATAATCACTAACTTTAACATAGTGATTTCCATCATATATAGGAGTACCTGTATCTTTTTTATATAAAATTTCTAAAGTTGCTTTTAAATATACTAATCTATCAGCTTTAAAGAATTCATTATTTTCACCATAATTATGATTATTAAACAAGTAAAATGCAACCGAACTAAGATATTTATCCGTTATTTCTTCGAGGGTCATATTAAATTCAATTTCACTACTTTCCTTTTGGGGAGAATTCTCTTCATTTGTAGAGCAACCTATTAAAAACATCATTGATGCTATTAAAATAATAGCTACTATTTTTTTATAATATTTCATAACTTCTCCTTTAATTCACTTTACCATTCACTAGTATAGCTACAGTTTCTCTCTCACCAGTATCAGTTTTATCATCTGAGTAAAAACTTGCCGGTTTATCAGTTCGAGTTAATATCAATCTATTCTCGTCTACTTTAAGTGTTATCGTTACATCTACTGTTGTAATACCTGTTTTTGATATAAATTCAGGCATATACCCTGTGAAAACTCCGTTATCTTCTTTTAAAATAACAGTCATATCATCTTCTAATATCCAGCCACTAGGACTTCTAAATTCAAGTATTAACTCATCGCTGATAAATGTTGTATCCATAATCATTAAATTGTAAGCAGCGTTTTGTGATAAATCAGTAATTTCAGTGCTACTATACCAGCTATCTTGCAGGCTTTTTGAAATCCAAGTTTTTGTTTCAGTTGTATCTTTTAAAAGGGATAGTATATCAATATTTTCATCTGTGTTTATTACGATATCCTTTTCACCATCATATTCTATAAAAACATCAGTTACCATAAATTCTTCATTATAATCATAAATAATTTCTCCCTCAATTTCATCAGCCACTTTCACCACTATTTTATCAGCTATAGTTGGATCAAAAAATACATCAGTACATATCCACTCTATTGTGGTTTTATCAATAGAATGATTTACAGTTGATTTATTGCCCTCATCATTAGTGTATATTGAAATAAGTCCCCAGTCATTCATATTAAAATTCGGATAATCTGCTACAAAAGAATATAAAATTTCATCTCCTTTTACAAACTCTGCTGTTATTGAATGCTTTTGAAATTTAAAAAGTTCATCAAGTATAGGATGAGTAAACTCAATTACAGCTTGATTTTTATTTTCTGTAATTGTAAGAGTTCCATCGTTTATGGTGTTGTTTAATTCTTTTTTCGTTTCACCGCAAGAAACAAGCAAAATCCCCATAATAATAGCTAATATTAAACCTATAATCTTTTTCATATTATCACTCCTTTATTGTTTTTTCTATACTCCTATATATCTATAATAACAGAGTAATAAAGTTTTTACAATATTTTCCTTGAAATAAAAAAAGGCACACATAAGTGTGTCTTTTTTTATAGCCCCCGCCAGTTAAATTGCATAAATGCAATTTTAAACATATAAAAAATAAAGCACAATATTGTGTGCTTTATTTTTTCCTGGCTCCCCACAGTTAGATTGCATAAATGCAATCTTACTAGCTGGACGGCTACTTTATCTTTTAAAATAAAAAGGAAAGTAATTTCTCACCTTCCTCTTCCTGGCTCCCCCAGTTGGACTTGCTTTTTTGCGAAAAAGCCACGCTGGTTAAA
>CAYJEK010000031.1:0-26304 GCA_964369205.1 uncultured Oscillospiraceae bacterium
GCGAGCACCTTCGACCACTCAGACATCTCTCCAAAAGAGTCTATTATATTTTATAGATTTATTACTAAAAAGTCAAGAGTTAGTTTATATTAGCGAAGATAATACAAATAATTTTCCATTTACTATGTTTTTTGTTATTGTCTATAGGCAATATTGGGCGATGTATTTTGCGCGAAAAGAAAACGAGAGTTTATATTATTGAAGATAATATAAATAGGGCGGTAATATGAATAGGATAAAATAAATAAAAGAAGGTTTTATATCCTTTACCCTTTTTCTTATTATACATAAAAATAATAGGCAAAGAAAATATCATCATCCATTGAAAATTAATATTTACAATATAATTAATAGATAACTCACCAGAAAATATTATAAAAATAGCAATTATAATATTTAAAATAATTAAATTCTTTTTTGAGCTTTTAAATAAATAGGTGTATACTCCATATAAAACAATAAGAATACCGCCTTCTGTGTGGAATATATTTGGGATGATACCTATTAAACCTCTTACTGATATAGATTCATTTAATAAAAAAGAATTATAAATAATGAATGACAAAACATTATAAATTAAAAAGTAGAAAATATATAGATTTCTTTTAGGTTTATTATTTTTTGTGCTTTCGATTATATAAACTATTATATCTATTAAAAATAATGTGGAGAAAATATTATTTGTTATATAAACATTATTAGGATTTATAAATAATGAATTTAAAATAGCTGATGTAATAGACATAATTACAGAAAATAAATATAAATTTTTTAGATATCCTATTTTACTTCTTGTGTGATAAAAGCCTATAGCAGCAGTGAAAATAAAAAGAGGCGCACTAACTCTGCCGATTTGCCTTAATAAAAGAGGAGTGCTAGGAAAAAATTGGCCTATATGATCTATTAGCATTAAAATAACTGCTAGAATTTTAATAGAAGTTTGAGACATATAATAAATCTCCTTTCTAAAATGTTTGTATACAATTATAATGTAAATTAAAAATAAAATCAAAAGTGTATAAACTAAGAAAATAATTAGTTAAAAAGGATATATATAATTAACAAATAAAATATGAATTGTGCAAAATGTTGTAAAAATGAAAACTTTTTTGTTCAACTTCACTTATTAAAAAACATATAAAATAAGCATAAACTTAATTAAAGAAAACTAAAATGCAATTTGATTAAATAAAAATAAAGAAAAAGAATTAAAATATTATTTTATTCAAAGTTTTACAAATTGTATTTACATTTATTTTTGAGTTTGATATTATTATACTTAAGTAAAACTATTATAATAATAAAAGGAGTATTTAAGAAAATGTATAGAATCGAAAGCGACTCAGTTGGAGAAAAAGAAGTTTTAAAAAGTGCATATTACGGAGTGCAAACATTAAGGGCATTTGAAAATTTTCATATTAGTGGAAGATCTATTCCTAGAATTCAAATAGAAGCCCTAGCAATTATAAAAAAAGCTTGTGCTATTACAAATTTAAAAGCAAATGATTTAGAAGAAGATATTGCAAATAAAATAGTTGAGGCTTGCGATGATATTATAAACGGTAAATTCCGTGATGAGTTTATAGTAGATCAAATTCAAGGTGGTGCAGGAACTAGTGCGAATATGAATGCAAATGAAGTTATCGCAAATGTTGCCCTTGAAAAAATGGGTAAAGAAAAAGGCGATTATAAATTTTGCCATCCAAACGATCATGTTAATATGGCTCAGTCAACGAATGATGTGTACCCAACTTCTTTAAAAATTGCATTATATAAAACTATGTTTTTATTAGAAGAAAAACTTGATGAATTAGATAGAGCTCTTATGAAGAAATCTGATGAATTTAAAGATATACTTAAAATAGGCAGAACCCAGTTAATGGATGCAGTGCCAATAACTCTAGGTCAAGAATTTAAAGCATATGCAACAGCCGTAAAAAGAGCAAAACGTCATATAACACATGCTCAAAAAGAACTTCTTGTTATAAATATGGGAGGAACTGCTGTTGGAACAGGGATAAATACATCTGAATATTTCTACCATAATATAGTAAAAGAAATAAGTGATATAACAGGGTATGAATTTACTCAAGCTGAGGATATGGTTGATGGGACACAACACGTAGACTGCTTTAGCTATGTTTCAGGCTCTTTAAAAAATGCAGCTATTTCTTTATCTAAAATAGCAAACGATATTAGATTATTAAACTCAGGACCAAAAGCAGGTCTTGGAGAAATCATAATTCCTGCAAAGCAAAATGGCTCATCAATAATGCCAGGAAAAATTAATCCTGTTATCCCAGAGGTATTAAATCAAGCGGCATTCGTAGTTATAGGAAATGATACAACAGTAACTCTTGCAGCAGAAGCAGGACAATTAGAACTTAATGCATTTGAGCCTGTTATATTTAATAGAATTTATGAATCAATAACAGTTTTAGTAGGTGCTATAGACACATTTATTCACAACTGTATTGTTGATACAAAAGCAAATGAAGAGAGATGCCACGATTTACTTTATCACTCAACAGGGTTTGTTACAGCGTTATGCCCAGTTATAGGATATAAAGCAGCTGCAACTATTGCAAAAAAATTCCTAACAGAGGGAACTCCTATAATTGAGGGTGCTAGAGAATACGGTCTTACAGAAGATCAAATAGCAGAAATTTTAAATCCTGATAAGCAAGCAAGACAATTCGAAAAGAAGTAATTAATAATAAGAAAGGTTAGGAAAAAAACTATGTCTGTAAAAGATACAAAACAAATAGCACTAGATGCCCACAAAGAGTGGAAGGGTAAAATAGAAGTTATATCAAGAGCAAAAGTTACAAATAAAGAGGAACTTGCAGTTGCATATACTCCAGGAGTAGCACAGCCGTGTCTTGAAATTGAAAAAGATGAAATGCTAGCTTATGAATACACAAGAAAAGGAAATATGGTAGCTGTTATAACTAATGGTACAGCTGTTTTAGGTCTTGGTGATATAGGTCCTAGCGCTGCTATGCCTGTTATGGAAGGTAAATGCGTTTTATTTAAAGAATTTGCTGGAGTAGATGCAATTCCTTTATGTATAGATAGTAAAGATACAGATGAAATCGTTGATATGATATATAAATTTTCAAAAAGTTTTGGCGGAATAAATCTTGAAGATATCGCAGCGCCAGAATGCTTTGAAATTGAAAGAAGATTAAAAGAATTATGCGATATACCTGTTTTTCATGATGATCAGCATGGAACAGCTATAGTTGTTGGTGCAGCTCTTTTAAATGCGGCAAAATTAAAAGGCGAAAAACCTGAAAATTTAAAAATAGTTTTAAACGGTGCTGGTGCAGCGGGAATTTCTATAGCAAAATTAATAATGGAATTAGGCTTTACAAATCTTACTTTATGTGATATTTTTGGAACTATTTATGAGGGTGGACCTGCAAATACTGATGCTCAAAGAGATATGGCAAAAATCACAAATAAAGAAAAATTAGAGGGAACTTTAAGAGATGCCTTAAAAGGTGCTGATGTATTTATCGGTGTTTCAAAAGGGAATCTTGTAACAAAAGAAATGGCAGAGTCTATGGCAGAAAAACCAATTATATTAGCTATGGCAAATCCAACTCCTGAAATAATGCCTGAAGTTGCAAAAGAGGCAGGAGTTTATATTATGGGAACAGGCAGAAGTGATTATAAAAATCAAATAAACAATGTTTTAGCTTTCCCAGGTATATTTAAAGGCGCTCTATCAGTTAGAGCAACAGATATAACTGAAAGTATGAAACTTGCAGCATCAAGAGCTTTAGCGGGTGTTGTTAGCGATGAAGAATTAAATCCAGATTATATTATTCCAGATTCTTTTGATGAAAGAGTTGCACAAGTTATCGCTGATGCAGTTGCAAAAAAAGCAATTGAAGAAGGAATTAGCAGAATATAATATATGAAAAAATTTAAAAAAGTTTATATTGAAGTAACTAATGTTTGTAATTTAAATTGTGATTTTTGCCCTAAAACAAAAAGAAACAAAAGGTTTATGAATTTAGAAGAAGTAAAAACTATTATTTCAAAATTTCAAAACAAGGGACAAAAATTTTATCTTCACATTATGGGAGAGCCTTTAATTCATCCTGATATTAATAATATCATTAGTGAATTTATAAAAAATAATTTAAGTGTAAATATAGTTACTAATGGCACAATATTAGAAAATATAAACACAGAAAATCTGCCTAGTAGCCTTTGTGTATCACTGCATAGTTTTTCAAGAAATGATATAGATTTAAATTTAAAAGATTATTTAAATAAAGCTATAAAATATTATAATAGTGTAAAAGATAAAAATACTTTTACAGAACTTCGTTTATGGAATATAACAAAAGAGAATATTAACTCAATTGAAAATCAATTTGTATTATCTTATTTAATGAATGAATTAAAACTAGATATTGATTTAATAGAGTATACAAAAAACTTTATTAATGAAGATAATGAGAATTCAAAAAAACGAAAATTCAATATAAAAATTAAGGATAAATTATATATTAGTATGGCTAAAGAATTTTCTTGGCCAAATGCTGAGAATAAGGAATGTCTTGATGAAAATGGATTTTGCTATGGTCTAAGAAATCAAATTGGTGTTTTATGCGATGGAAGTGTTGTGCCTTGCTGTTTAGATAGCGAGGGAGAAATAACACTTGGGAATATTTTTATAGAAGATTTAGAAGATATTTTAAAATCTAAAAGAGCAAAAGATATGTATAATTTATTTAGTGAAAATAAAATAAGTGAAAATCTTTGCAAGGGCTGTGGATATAGAAAATTGTATTTTAATAATTAATATATTGATTATTATTAATTATTAAGCTAAAATAAAATTAAAACAAAATTTGAAAGGATTAAAAACTACTATGATTGATATTAAATTAATTGGCGATATTTCAGATGCATTCGGGCCATCAGGATTTGAGGATGATGTTGCAAAAATAGCACTTAATAATGCAAATGGATATCCAGCTAGAAAAGACCATATGCAAAATGTTTACATAAATCACGATGTAAATGCCACAAAACCAGTTGTAATGCTAGATGCACACACTGATGAAGTGGGACTAATGGTGCAAAGTGTTATGGCGAACGGTCTTTTAAAAGTTATTCAAATTGGTGGCTGGGTTGATACTAATGTTCCAGCACACTTATTTATGGTGAAAAATTCAAAAGGCGAATTACACAGAGCTATTTCAACTTCAAAACCACCACATTTTACAACTCCAGAAGAATTAAAAAAACCTCTTAACACATATCAAGACATTCATCTTGATTTAGGTGTAAGATCAAGACAAGAAGTTTTTGATGTTTTTGGAATTCAAGTGGGCGATCCAGTTATGCCAGAAGTTTATTTTGATTATAATGAAAAAACAGGTATGATGATGGGTAAATCTTTTGATTGCCGTTTAGGTGTATATTGTGTTTTAGAAGTTATGAAAAGATTAAAAGATAAAGAGCTTCCAGTTCACTTAACTGGCGCATTATGTGCTCAAGAAGAAATTGGTGTAAGAGGCGCTAATATAACAGCAAAAGTTGTAAAACCAAATTTTGCTATAGTTTTTGAGGGTACTCCTTCTGATGATTTTTATTTTGATGATGCAACAGCTCAAGGGAGAGTAGGGCACGGAGTTCAAATAAGACATCGCGATGCGGGAATGCTATCTAATCCAAAGTTTATAAAATTTGCAAAAGAAATTATTGCAGAAAATGATATTAAAGCTCAGTTTACAGTGAGAACTGGTGGTTCAACTAATGGTGCAACAATTCATCTTCAAAATGAAGGTGCACCAGTGTTAGTTCTTGGAATTCCATCAAGATACGTTCACACTCATTATGGATATGCTCATATTGATGACGTTGAGGCAACTATTAATTTAGCTGTTAAAATTTTAGAAAATATGACAGAAGAAAAAATAAAAGAAGTATTTTATGCTTAAAAAAATAAGAAGATGCCAAATTTTTGGCATCTTTTTTTATGAAAATATAGAAAAATATGCTTTTATCAAGCAAAATGTTAAAAAAAGTTAAAAAAGTGTTTGTTATTTTATAGATTTGATATATAATAATATTAAAATATAAAATTACAAAGGAAATTTAAAATTATGCAACTTTATGATGCTTTTATGAGACCACTTGAAATCCTATGGTTTAGAGATTACAGAAGAATACTTTTAAGAGAAGTTAAAGGTGATGTTTTAGAAGTAGGGATAGGAACGGGCGCAAACCTTAGTTTTTATAATTATAATATAATAAAAACAGTTAAAGGAATTGATATTGATGTAAAACTTCCACTACTTAAAAAAATGAATGAGAAGGTATTTGTTTATAAATCCACTTCAAACAAAATCCCTTTTGATGATAATAGTTTTGATAGTATTGTTTTAACATTAGTTTTATGCTCTGTTGAAAATCAAGAAGAATACTTAAATGAAATAAAAAGAGTTTTAAAACCAGATGGAAGAATTTACTTTCTTGAGCATATTAAGCCAGCTGGTATATCAGAAAAAATGCTGGAAAAAATAAATGTACCTTGGAATAAAATGTCGAAATGTAATTTAAATAGAGATACAGATAAACTGCTTTTAAATAACTTTAAAGAAATTAGAGTAGTAAAAACTTTGAAAAATATAGTATGTATGGGGATTTTAGAAAATAATAAATAATTTAGCATGAGGAGAGGAATGTTATGAAAAATGCACTTAGAAGACAAAGCTATGTAAAACAAATACTTTTAAGCGAATTAATAAATGGACAAAACTTAGACTATATATATTCTTATAAAGATGAAAACTATACTATTAACTACAATGTTAAATTTGATAATTTATATCTTGTAGTTATGGGCATACCTCAATCAATCTATAGTAATATTTATAAAATGAATGCAAGTGAATATATGAATATCTTTTTAAAAGCTAGAGAATATATTAAAAGCGAATTTGAAGATAATAAATTTTCTATAGAAATAGCACTTAATTTATTTGATAATTCAAAAAAAATATTACTTTTTATAACTCCAAATAAGGGTGCAAAACATGAAGATTTAAAAAATCTAGTTTTAAAATCTCATAACTACTTATATGATTTATATAAAGAGTATATAAAAGATTTAAATGAAAACTATATAAATCTAACAGCAATTTCAAGGCATATTACAAATTGGAAAGATATACAAAATGCCTATACTGTAGTTAATAAATATTCATATTTATCTTTTTTTACAGATGATTTACAAATTATAGATAATGAGCAATATAATGAAATGTTAAAGCCTTTTTCTTATATGGATGTAAAGAAAATTACAAATGAAATTATTAATTCTCTTTTAGAAAATGATATTACACTACTTGAAAAACTTTGTGATGAGTTGTTTTTAGAAAAACTAAAAGCTTCTTTTGATATGAGGTTATGTTATCAAATTTTGTTTAAATTAAAAATTAATATATTAGATAAACTAAATTTAAATAATGAAGAAATTGATAAAATAGATTATTTATTAAATAGTGTTCAGTATTATAAAATTGAAGAAATGAATACAAGCATTAAAAATTTATTAGTTGAAATTTCAAATAAAACAAAAGATACAAATGTTGATTATCATATAATTATTAAAAAAGCTTTAGAGTATATACATGCAAACTATCATAAAAAATTACTACTTAATGATATTTCGAATTATGCAAATGTTGTGCCGCAGCATCTAAGTAAGGTTTTTAATAAAGAAATGCAGCAAAGCATCCCTTCTTATATTAATAAATTAAGAATTGATAAAGCGAAAATGCTTTTAATAAAAACAGATATGCAATCCTCAATGATTTCAGTGAAAACAGGATTTGAATCTCCGAGAAGATTCGGACAGCTTTTTAAAGAAATAGAAGGGATTACACCACTCCATTATAGAAAGCAGTTTACTAATAATACATAATAAAACTATAAAAGATGTTTATTTTGCTTAATAAACATCTTTTATTTGATTTTGTTAATTATTTTTTTTAGTAAAAACAGAAAATAAAACAAAATAGTCGAATTTTCCATTGAATAATATTTTTCTAGCTGATATAATATTAGAGTATGTAAAAAACAAATAAAATTTTAGTAAAAATGCATGGAGGATAATAATTTATGGACTTTTTCTCGGTAGTAGAGTTTTTAGGAGGTCTTGCCTTATTTTTATATGGTATGAACATATTAGCGCAAGGGCTAGAAAAGCTTTCCGGAGGTAGACTTGAAAAAATATTAGAAAAATTAACTAGTAATATTTTTAAAAGTGTTTTACTTGGCGCATTTGTAACAGCTGCAGTGCAAAGCTCATCTGCTACAACTGTTATTATAGTAGGTCTTGTTAATGCAAGAATATTAAAATTAAACCAAGCTATAGGCGTTATAATGGGGGCCAATATTGGTACAACAATAACAGCTCATATTATATCTTTAGCTGATATTTCATCTAGCAATTTCTTTTTAAAAATACTAAAACCTAGCACATTAGCTCCAACAGCAGCTATAATTGGTATTTTATTTCTTTTACTTTCTAAAAAAAGCAAAAAAAGAGATATGGGGCAAATCCTTTTAGGTTTTGCAACATTGTTTACAGGTATGTTTGGAATGGAAGATGCCGTTTATGCATTAAGAGAACTTCCTGCATTTAGCGAAATGTTTGCAACTTTATCAAATCCTGTTTTAGGTGTTTTAGTAGGTGCACTTGTAACTTGTGCAATACAAAGTTCATCTGCATCTGTTGGTATACTTCAAGCTTTAAGTACTACAGGGCAAATAACTTATTCAGCAGCTTTCCCGATAATTATGGGACAAAATATAGGTACTTGTATAACTCCTATTTTAGCGAGTATCGGTGCTTCAAAAAATGCAAAAAGAACAGCTGTTGTTCATTTATCTTTTAATATAATAGGAACAATTCTATTCTTAAGTGCAACTTATGCAATTCATGCAATTATGCCTTTTAGTTTCTGGGAAAATGCTATAGATAGAGGCGGAATAGCAGAATTCCATACATTATTTAATGTAACTGTAACACTTGCATTTATTCCATTTGTAAAGCAATTAGAAAAATTAGCTATGTTTGTAATAAAAGATAGTAACGATGATGTTGATAGCTACAATGTAGCAGAAAAATTAGACGAAAGATTTTTACAATCTCCAGGGCTTGCTTTAGAACATAGCTTTGATGCAGTTGTTAAAATGGGCGAAATTGCAAAAGAAAATTTAAATACAGCAATAGCCTTAATGAAAAAATATGATTCAAAGGCGGCAGAAAATGTTTTTGAGGCAGAAGAAGTTTTAGATAAATTAGAAGATAGATTAAATATTTATCTATTAGAATTATCTAAAAAAGAGCTTTCAGATGATGAAGGACAAAAAGTTTCTTTATACTTACATATGATTAGTGAGTATGAAAGAATAGGCGATTATGCTATTAATATTATAGAAGAGGCAAAATCAGTGAGAGAATCAGAAGTTTCTCTATCAAAAGAAGCATTTGCTGAATTAGATATTATTTCTAGTGCGGCAATCGATATTTTAGATAAAGCTATTAAAGCATTTATAAATAAAGATTCAAGTGCAGTTTTAGCAATTGAACCACTTGAAGAAGTTATCGATTTAATCGAAGAAGTTTTAAAGGACAAGCATATAAGAAGATTAAAAGATGGCGAATGTACAGTTGATGCTGCATTCCCATTCGTTGAAATTTTATCAAGCCTTGAAAGAATAGCAGACCATTGCTCAAATATCGGGCTATATATCGCAACTCATGATGATAAATCAGAACTTTTAAATTTAAATATGCACACGGCAATGAAAAGTATTCAAACAATTAATAAACAAACTTATGATAATAATTATAAAGAATACGAAAAAGAATACTATTTAAAATTAAGCTAAATATTAAAATAGGCTGTCACTTATGTGACAGCCTATTTCTTATAAAAAATTAATTTTCATTATTTATAATGATATTTATATCTTCTATATGATATTTTTTTAGTAAAGATATCATTTCTTTAGTTATTATTTCGCCAGTGATAACTATTGGAATAGCAGGAGGGCAAGAAACGACACTCATAGCACATATTTTGCCAAGTGAATTTTCAACTCTCACTTTTTTAGAAAGAGAAAATAAAGCTTTATTATAGCTTATTTTTTTTTCACCCTTTGTAAAAGAAATATCGTTTTCTATAATAGCTTCTTTTTTAATAAACATATTAAAAGCATCTTTTAATATATTAAAATCATTACCTTTATTATAAGGTGTAAACATAAAAACTATATATCTATTATCAATATATTCACAGTGAATATTATTTTTTAGTAGTATAGAATTTATATCACGAGGATAATATCCGCTGCTTAAACAATCAATAACTATTCTAAGTTTATCACTAGGAATAGTTTTTACACCTCTTGAATGTAAAAAAGATATAGTATCTTCTATTTTTAAAATGACACTTTCTAAATCTTCTCTAAAATGAGAATTTAATATAGGATTTACCTTATCTAGAGAATTTAAAATTAAATAAGATGGGCTAGAAGAGCCAAAATAGGATAGAGAATTTCTTGCATATTCTTCAAAAGGATGAGGAGAGTTTTTAGATATATGCAAATAAGCACCACCTGTTAAAACAGGGAGAGTTTTATGAGCTGAATCGCAAACTAAATCCGCACCAAGTGATATTGGATGAATATCCTCTTTTAAAAATTTTAAATAAGCGCCATGTGCATTATCAACTAGTAATAATACACCATACTTTTTGCACACATCTGAAATAGATTTTATATCTGCTATACCACCTAAATAATCAGGAGAAGTTATAAACAATGCCATAGGCTTTTGTTTATAACTTTTTATTTTCTCCTCTAAATCGCAAGGGGATATAAAGCAAGAGCAAATAGAAGATATATCACTCACTTCACTAGGATAGAGCCAGTCGATATCTATATCTAAAATAGCGGCTGAATGAAGAAGAGCTTTATGAGCGTTTCTTGCAGCTAAAATAGTGTTTGATGAGTTTGTTTTAAAAAGTTTTGCAAGATGTATCATCGATTTTATGCTTTGAGAAGAGCCACCAGCCACATAAAATGTATGCCTTGTATTAAATAAAGAAGATGCATTCCTCTCGCTTTCTAAAATAATTCCATCTGCTGAATATAAATCATCAGCACCTTTTATTTCGGTTATATCAAATTCTTCAAAGCCTAGTAAAAATTCCCCTTTATGCCCTGGCATATGAAGGCGAGTGGGAGAAGAATTAATATAATTTTTTATAAAATCACTAATAGGTGTTTTCATAAAACTTTATCCTTTCTTAGTAAATTTGCTCTTTTCACGAGTAGTAAAAAGAGCAAATTTAATAAATATTATAAATTAATTTCCTGTAAGTGCAAGTTGCATCATAATAGCACATTCAATGCGTTTTTTTAATAAATCACAACCGAATTTATAAATACCATTTATATCGCCTGTAGAATTATAATTATTAGCAGCGCAGCCACCAGAGCAGTATAGTTTTGCCCAGCAAACCTTACATTCAGGTTTTGAGTAAATGTTTGTATTTCGAAATTCATCTTGCGCTTTAGTGTTTTTTACACCAGTGAATATATCTCCAAGTTTATATTTTTCATCACCAACAAATTGATGACAAGGATATAAATCACCACTAGGAGTTATAGCCATATATTCAGTTCCACTACCACAGCCCACAACTCTTTTATGAACGCAAGGTCCATTTTTTAAATCGAGCATATAATGGTAAAAAGAAATAGGGTTTCCTTCTTTTTCTCTTTTAATCATTTCAAGTGCTAATTTTTCGTATTCACTATATAGCTTTTCAAGATGAGTATCATTTAAAGCAAAGCTTTCGCTAGGATCTGATACAACAGGCTCCATTGAAAGTTCAGTAAAGCCTAAATCTGCCATATGAAGAATATCGTTTGTAAAATCAGGGTTTTGAGAGGTGAAAGTTCCTCTTATGTAATATCCTTTGCCGTTTCTTGATTCAACTAATTTTTTAAACTTTGGAACAATGATATCATAGCTTCCTCTGCCTTTATAATCGCTTCTTGATGAATCGTGTATTTCTTTTCTGCCATCTAGTGATAAAACAACATTGTGCATTTCTTTATTACAAAACTCAATAACTTCATCATCTATAAGCATTCCGTTTGTTGTAAAAGTAAAGCGGAATTTTTTATTGCAATCTTTTTCTATACTTCTTGCATAAGCCACTAAATCCTTAACTACTTGCCAGTTCATTAAAGGCTCTCCGCCAAAAAAATCCACCTCTAGATTTTTTCTAGTCCCTGAATTTTCAATTAAAAAATCAAATGCTTTTTTTCCAGTCTCAAAACTCATTAAAGCATCTTGTCCGTGATATTTTCCTTGAGCGGCAAAACAATATTCACAGTTTAAATTACAAGTATGAGCAACGTGAAGACATAGTGCTTTTATAACATCACTCTCGTTTTTAAATGCAAGATGCTCATATTCATCTTTTGTAAAAAGTTTTCCATTATCTTTTAAAAAATTTATATCTTCTAAGCAGTTTTTTATATCTTCTTTTGATATATCACTGTATTTATCTAGTATTATTTTCTCAATTTCATCGCTAGTATTTTCTAAAAACAAAGAAATTATATCATAAGCTACATCATCAACTATATGAATAGCCCCACTTATAACATCAAGAACGATATTATATCCGTTTAATTTGTATTGATGAATCATCATATTCCCCTTAATATATCTAAAAATAAAAATGTCGCCTATTAGTTAGGCGACACAAGTTTGCTTATTATTCCTTTTCACAAGGTTGGTTTGCAACGCCGCAAGAAGTTTTACAAGCTGATTGGCAAGATGTTTGGCATTCACCACAACCACCTGTTGCAACGCTATCTTTTAAATCACGCACTTCAATAGTTCTAATTCTTTCCATAATTCTTCTCCTAAGTATTTGATTTTTTATATATAATATGTATATATAAATTTATTCTACTAATAAATAATAATCTAGTTTTATTAAAAAGTCAAGTGAATTATTATGTTTAAGCCTTTAATTTATTAAAAATTATTCTTCGTAAAGTTTTAATTTATATATTTTTGAATAAATTTACAAATCTTATATTTTTTTATTAAAATATATTACTATTATTTTACAATTAAAAAATTAAAAATAATAAAATGAAATAAAATTTTGTGTTTAATAGATAAAATATAGTGAACTTATATAATTTATAGAAATGATAAGGAGGGTTAATTATACAAATTATATTATAAAGAGTGAATTTTTAAATTTTACAGAATAATGATGTTGAATTATACATTTAAAAGATAGAATAGTTCTTAGACAAAAACAGAAAATTTAAGGAGAATGTGTAATGGCTCAAATAAAAATAGAAAATTTAACTAAAGCATATGGAAATAATGCACCCGTAATAAAAGATATGAATCTTGAAATAGAAAAGGGGAGTTTCACAGTTTTACTAGGAGCATCAGGCTGTGGTAAAAGTACATTATTAAAAATGCTTGCAGGCCTTGAGGATGTAAATGAGGGTAAAATATACTTTCAAGACAAAGATGTAACAGATACTCACCCAGGAGATAGAGGAATAGCAATGGTTTTCCAAAACTATGCTTTATATCCTAGTATGACAGTAAGACAAAATATAGAGTTTGGTCTTAAAAATATGAAAGTTCCAGCACCTGAAAGAACTAAAAGAATAAATGAAGTAGCTTCTATTGTAGGGCTTACTGAATTTTTAGAAAGAAAACCACAAAATCTTTCAGGCGGACAAAGACAAAGGGTTGCACTTGCAAGAGCTATTGTAAAAGAGCCAAAAATATTTTTAATGGACGAGCCGTTATCAAATTTAGATGCAAAACTTAGAACTCAAATAAGAACAGATTTAATTGAATTATATAGAAGATTAAAAACTACATTTGTTTATGTTACTCACGATCAAATAGAAGCTATGTCGATGGGAACAAAGATAATTTTATTAAAAAATGGAGAAATTCAGCAAATAGGATCACCTGTTGAAATCTATGAAAAACCTGCAAATACATATGTTGCAAAATTTATAGGCTCGCCTCCAATGAATGTTTTAAAATCTCACTTAGTTTACAAAGAAAACTTAGAATATAATCATATTGCATTTATAGGATTTCGCCCAGAAAAAGTTGAGCTTTTTTGTGGTGATAATGCAAATGACATGTATGAATTTAAAGGTGAAATATTAGCAAGAGAACTACTAGGAGATCAGGTTCAATATAGAGTTGATTTAGGTGAAGAGATAGTTAATATTAAAACTTTTAATCAAACTCCTTTAGAATATGGAAATATTTCTTTTTATGTGAAAAAGAGCGATATACATTACTTTGATGTTAATGAAAACAGATTAGAAATAAACTGGGAGGATGCACATGTCGCAATTTAGTAAAATGTATCATTTGGATACTAAAACAAATAGCAAACTTTCAATAAAAAACAAAGTTGCACTATTTCTAAAATCAAAACTTGCAGAAAAATTATTCCCTTACTTACTAATTGCACCTGCAATGATAATTCTTGGAACATTTGTTATATATCCTATATTT
This sequence comes from uncultured Oscillospiraceae bacterium, assembly GCA_964369205.1. GTDB lineage: Bacteria > Bacillota > Clostridia > Oscillospirales > Ruminococcaceae > RGIG3102. The sequence goes on from CAYJEK010000031.1 coordinate 14,639, forward strand.
TATATGATATATCTAAGTTTTCATAAATGGGATTTATTAGCGCCTAGTCCAACATTTGTAGGGTTTGAAAATTTTATTAAACTTATGAATGATGCTGATTTTTTAGTTGTTCTATCTAATACTTTTCAGTATGTGTTCTTTAGTGTTTTTATTTCAATAGTTTTAGCCTTAATTGTGGCGGTATATCTAAAAGGAGATAAAAAAGTTAATACTTTTTTGCAAAGTGTTATGTTTGCACCGCATATAGTTTCAATGGTTTCAGTATCTTTTATATTTATGTGGCTTATGGACACAAAGTATGGTCTTTTAAACTGGGCACTTGGTGTTTTTGGAATTGATCCAGTAGGCTGGCTAGATGATCCAGAAGTTGCAATGTGGTCTTTAATTGCACTTGCAGTTTGGAAAGGTATGGGATATAACACAATTATTATCCTCGCGGCACTTCAAACAGTTCCTACATATCTTTATCAAGCGGCATCATTAGATAAAGCCTCAAGAATAACGGTGTTCTTTAAAATCACATTACCAATGATTTCGCCATCACTATTCTTTTTAACATTAATGAATACAATAAGTGCATTTAAAGTTTTTGAGTCGGTAAATCTTATGACTGGTGGTGGACCTTTAAATTCAACGAGTACAATAGTTCACACATTATATGAATATGGGTTCCGTTTTTATCAAATTGGATATGCATCAGCAATAGGTGTTGTTTTAATGATTATACTAGGAGTTTTCACTGGTATATACTTTAAAGCACTTGATAAAAAAGTTCACTACCAATAAAGAGAGGATAAAATATATGACTGCACAAAAAGTAATTAAAAAAATTCCAAAATATATTATAGATGGAATTTTAATTCTAATTTTCTTCACTCCGTTTTATTGGATGGTTGTAACATCAGTAAAAACTGTATCAGAAGCATTACAACAGCCACCTATGTTTTGGGTGAGCGATCCTAAATGGATAAACTTTGTAACGGCATTTGAGTCTTTTGATTTTATGCATATGCTAACTAATAGTATCATCGTTACAGTATCTGTTATGCTTTGTCAATTAGTAACAGTGGTGCCAGCGGCTTATGCTTTTGCAAGATATAAATTTAAAGGAAAAGACATCCTTTTTGGAACAACTCTTGCAACAATGATGATTCCAGCACAATTAATATTTTTGCCGGTATTCTTACTACTGAGTAATTTAGGACTAATAAATACACACTTATCTCTTATTCTTCCATCTGCTACAAGTGCTTTTGCAATTTTTATGCTAAGACAAACATTTAAGCAAGTTCCAGAAGAATTAATCCAAGCAGCAAAGCTTGATAAGGCAAATGAATTTAAAATACTATGGAATATAATGATTCCAATAGCAAAGCCAACACTTATAACTATGCTACTTTTAAATTTTATTGGAACATGGAATGATTACTTCTGGCCACTTGTTTTAACAACAAATGACACTGTGAGAACTCTTCCTCTTGGAATAGCAGGCCTTAGTATGATAGAGGAAGTTGGAGTTCCTTATCATTTAATGATGGCAGGAAACGTTTTATTATTAATACCAATAGTTATAGCATTCTTCTTTGCACAAAAACAAATTATTCAAGCGTTTACGTATATGGGTGATAAATAATTGTCTGTATTGTATATATTAAGTAAATAATTAAATTTATAGGAGTAAAATAATGAAAAACAATTTTTTAAAAAGAATTACAGCACTAGCATTAGCCGGTATAATGAGCTTTTCTTTAGTGGCTTGCTCATCATCAGAAGAAACACAAACTGAACAAGCAACTGCAGTAGATGTATCAGTACTAGATCCTGAAAATCCTGTTACAATTGAATTTTGGTATGCTTGGACTGGCTCAATCGAAGAAAATAACCAAGAAAAAGCACAAACTTTTAATGAAACAGTTGGTAAAGATTTAGGTATTATTGTAGAAGCTTATTATCAAGGAGACTATTACGATACTCACCAAAAACTACAAGCGGCATACATTGCAAATGAAGCACCAGCAGTAAGTGTTATGGAAATTGCCTCAACAAGACAATTTGCTGATAGTGGAGTTATAAAAGATTTATCATCTTACATTGAAAAAGATGCAGTTGATATGGATGATTTTTATACTGGTCTTTTAGAAAACTGTATTGTAAATGATACATACTATGCAATTCCATTTTTAAGAAGTACACCAATTATGTATTATAATGTTGATTTATTCGAAAAAGCAGGACTTCCAACTACAGGTCCTACAACTTGGGAAGAATGGGCAGAATACTCAAAAACTATTAAAGAAGAAACAGGAGTTGCTGGCTTATCAATGACTGCATACGACTGGATGTATGAAGCATTTATGTTCCAGCACGGCACATCAATTTTAAATGAAGAAGAAACAGCTGTTAATTTAAATAGCGATGAAACAAGAGAAATTATTTCATTCTTTAAAGATTTAGGCGATGCAGGATATGCTGATTTATATGCATCATCACAAGGTGATCAAATTAGTATTGCACAGGCAAACCAAACAACAGCTATGTGGCTAGGCTCAACAGGCTCTCTTGCAGGAAATAAAGCTATTGCAGATGAAGCAGGGTATGAACTTGGAACATGCTTTATCCCATCAGCAGACCAATATGGTGTTCCAACGGGTGGATGCAACTTAGTTATGACTTCAAAACTTACTCCAGAAGAAGAAGCAGCGGCTTGGGAATTTATTAAATGGGTAACACAAACAGAGCAAGCTATATCAAATAGTATGGCAACAGGCTATGTTATGACTAGAAAAAGCTGTGTAGAAACACAAGAAGTTCAAGATTACTTCGTTGAATATCCACAAGCAAAAGTTGCGCTAGATCAATTAGAGCAATATGGATATGGCCGTCCAATGAATCCATCATATGCACAAGCAGGGCTTACTTTAAATGAATTTTTAGAAGCAGTTTGGGTAAATGATGTTGATATGGAAACAGCTATAACAGATTACGAAGCAAAAATGAATGAAATTCTAAATCAATAATCTAAATATTAAAAACGGTGCTTTTTAAAGCACCGTTTTTTAAAACATTGAAAGATATATAAAAATTTAGTATAATATTAAAAAAATATAAAAGGAACTATAAAAAAATATGAATAATAAATTTAAAGGAGTTTATCTTTTTTCTGATATAGATGGAACATTTGCATCAGAAGAAAATTTTATTCCTAAAAAAAATCTAGAAGCACTTGAATATTTTACTAAAAATGGAGGAACTTTCTCTATTGCAACCGGCAGATATCTTGGGGATTTAGATTTACTTAAAGGTATAAATATTAATGGGATTTCCATAATAAATAATGGTGCAAGCATATATGATTTTGCAAATGAAAAGGAATTAAAATCAATAACTTTAAATGATGTGGATGTAAATCAAGTTTTTGATTTTTTAGATATCCATAAAAATATAGGACTTGTAGTTGTAAATAAAGAGGGATATATAAATGCAGAAATTGATTTAGAGGATAGACCTATTTTTCATGATAGATACAAAACTGTGAAAATTAAGGATATTAAACGTCCTTTTAATAAAATGCTATTATCTGTTAAAAAAGGACAAACTACCCAAATTTTAAAAGCTTTAAAAGAATTTAATTTAACAAGTGCAGATTTTGTTGAAACAGGAGACAGGTCTATTGAAATTGTTCCAAAGGGAATTAATAAAGGAACTGCTTTTTTAGAAATTTGCAAATTAAATAATATAGAAAATGAAAATACATTTTTTATAGGTGATAGTTTTAATGATATAGAGTTTATGAAACTAGCAGGATTTTCAGCAGCAGTAGGAACAGCAAAAGACAAAGTAAAAGAAAATGCCAAAATAGTAGTTTGCGATTTTAAAGATGGAGCTGTAGCAGATTTTATATCATTTATTGAAAAAACTCGAGATATATAAAACTATAGTTGAATAAACAAAATTTATATGATACAATGAAATAAAGAATAAATAAAGAAATTTACCTTATTATTAAATAACTTTATAAAAACTATCGCTAAAATAATTTTTATTTGGAGGGGTTTATGGGAATTTATAATTTAAGAGTAACTAGAAAAGATGGCTCTTTTCAGTCTATGTCTAATTTTAAAGGCAAAGTTTTATTAATTGTTAACACGGCAACAAAGTGTGGGTTTACTCCTCAATATAATGATTTAAGAGATTTATATGAGAAGTATAAAGAAAAAGATTTTGAAATACTTGATTTTCCTTGCAATCAATTTGGAGAGCAGGCACCAGGAACTGATGATGAAATTCAAGAAGAATGTAATTTGCGATTTAATACTCCATATATAATGTATAAAAAAATCGATGTAAATGGAGAAAATGAAACAGAGCTGTATAAATTTTTAAAATCACAAAAAGGATTTTCAGGATTTAATAATAGAGCAAATGATAAAAGCAGCCTTTTACACGAAATGATGCTTAAAAAAGATCCAAATTATATGGATAGTCCTGATATAAAATGGAATTTCACAAAATTTTTAGTTGATAAATGTGGAAATGTGTTATATCGTTTTGAGCCTGTTGATGACATGGAAATGGTTGAAGAAAAAATTAAAGAATTATTATAATGAAATTAAAATGCCAAAAGAGTAATTTTTGGCATTTTTTCTTTGATTTATTTTATTAAATATTATATAATAATTATATATGCTTAAAATTAATTATATTAATTAATGAATTAAGTAACTAAAAATGATTAGAGGTAATTATTATGGGATACAACTGTGTGATTTTCGATTTTGATGATACATTAGTGGATTTTAAAAAAAGTGAAGATGAATCTTTAAAAAAAATATACAATAAATATAATATTGAAACAACAAAAGAAAACCTAGATGTTTACAAAAATGCAAACAGACAGCTATGGGCAGATTTTGATGCAGGAAAAATTAAAAAAAATATAATAGAAAAGCATAGATTTCGCGATGTTATAAAAGAGTTTCACCTTTTAAATATAACGAGTGAGCAATTAAATAAAGAATACTTAAATGTTTTAAAAAATAGTGCTATTTTATATGATGGAGTTGTAGAATTTCTAGTGGATATTGAAGAACATGTTACTCTTTGTATTATAACAAACGGAATAGATTATGTTCAAAAATCAAGAATAAAAGTTTCGGGAATATGCGATTTTTTCGATGGATTTTTTACATCAGACAAAATGGGTATATCAAAGCCAGATAAAAGAGCATTTATTAATCCCTTAAAAACTCTTGGAATTGAAAACTTTAAAAAAGTTTTAGTTGTGGGAGATAATTTAAACACAGATATAAAAGGAGCTATTAATTCAGGGATTGATTCTTGCTGGTTTAATATAGACGATAAAGAAAACACAACAAAGATAACTCCAAAATTTGTAGCAAGAGATTTTACTGAACTTAAAAGTGTTATTTTAGGAGAAGAAGTTTAATAATGGAAAAGCTTATAAATAAATCTGAATTTTCTTTTACTTCTAGTAAAGAGGATAGTAAAATAAAAGGTTTTAAGATTTTTAATAAAAGCAATAATAATGTAAAAGCAGTGCTTGTTATAATTCATGGGATGATAGAGCATTCACAAAGATACGAAAATTTTATGAGAGCTTTAGCGAAAAAAGATATTATTTCCTATGCATACGACCATCTAGGGCATAAAAATAGCGTTAAAAATAAAGATGAATTAGGATTTTTTAATGATAAAGATGGTTATTTAAATGTTTTAGAAGATATTAATTATGTTTTAAAATTAGCAAAAAAAGAAAATCCTAATAAATCTATAATACTTATGGGACACAGTATGGGCTCTTTTTTTGCAAGAGTTTATGCAGCAGAATACAAAAATAATATTGATGCACTTATTATTTCAGGAACTGGCGGAAGTAACCCTTTAGCAAAATATGCGAGTATACCAATTAATACAATAGCTTTTTTAAAAGGAAACAAACATCGCTCAAAATTTATTTCTAAATTAACATTTGGAAAATTTTATGATAAAATAGAAAATCCAAAAACACCATCTGCATGGCTTACACGGGATGAAGAAATAGAAGATATAACCTCAAAAGATGAGTATTGTAATTTTTTATTTACATTAAGTGGATTTAAAGATGTTTTAAAAATAAATATTTTAGCTAATGATAAAAACACTTATATGAATACAGATGAAAATTTGCCTATTTTTATTTTTTCAGGGGAGATGGACCCTGTTGGAGATTATAAAAAAGGGGTTATGGAAGTTTTTAATAATTATAAAAATGCAAAAATAAAAAATTTAACTCTAAAAACATATAAAGATGCAAGGCATGAAATGATAAATGAAATTAACAAAGATGAAGTTTATAACGATGTTATAAACTGGATAGAAAATAATATATAAAAAGGAATGGAACTAATATATGATAATAACCCTTGATGAAGTTTCAAAGAGTTATGGAATTGATACGATAATAGAAGGCGTAACAGCTAGTGTGAATTATCAAGATAGAGTGGGTATTATAGGCGAAAATGGTGCCGGAAAAACAACACTTCTTAGCATGATAATGGGTGTTTTAGAAAATGATACAGGAAAAATCACATTTGGTGATAATATAACTGTTGGATATTTAAAACAGATGGAAAAATTAAATGATGAAAACACCGTTTATAAAGAAATGCAAACGGTGTTTGATAAAGTTTTTTTAGCACAAAAAAGAATGCAGGAAATAGAAAAATTATTAATTGAAGATGCAGATAATGAGGAATTAATTAAAGAACATCATAATTTAGAAAATTTAATTCACTCAAAAGATGGATATAATACTGATTTTCAAATAAAAAAAATGTTAAATGGAATGGGCTTTACTCAAGAGGAATGGGATAAAACTGTAAGAGTTTTATCTGGTGGTGAGCAAACAAGATTGAATTTAGCAAAATTACTTTTAGAAAATCCAGATGTTTTAATATTAGATGAGCCTACTAACCACTTAGATTTTGATACTCTTGTTTGGCTAGAAGATTATCTAGTAAATTATAAAGGCTGTGTTATAACTGTAAGCCATGATAGATTTTTCCTTGATAAAATTTGCAATAGAATATGGGAACTTGAAGATACAGAGTTTTTTGAATACAAAGGGAACTACTCAGCTTTTGAAATTCAAAAGGAAGAAAAATTAAAACTTCAGCAAAAACTTTATGAACAAGACTTAGAAAAGGCTGAAAAATTGCAAGATTATATTGCCAAAAACCTTGTAAGGGCCTCAACTTCGAATATGGCAAAATCAAGAAGAAAAACTCTTGAAAAAATGGAAATGACCAAAAAACCAAGGAGCCTAAGAGTTCCACTAAAATTTAAATTCACATTTGATTCGCATCCTTATGATGAAGTTTTGCAAACTGAAAACTTAAGTGTTAGCGCTGGGGTGAAGGATTTAATAAAAGATTTAAATTTAGATATAAGAAGAGGCGAGAGAATAATAATTGCCGGCTCTAATGGAACAGGAAAAACAACACTAATAAAAACTCTTTATGGGAAAAATAAACCAAAAAGCGGAAGAGTGAAAATTGGCAGCGGTGTTAAAATGGCGGTTTATGATCAGCACGTTGCAGTATCAAATACAACTGTTATGGAAAATATATGGGCATTAAGGCCAAGATGGACAGAGTTTGAAATTAGAAGCTATCTTGCAAGATTTGGCTATAGAAATGATGAAGTATTTAAAAATTCACAAGGCCTTTCTGGCGGTGAAAAAGCAAGGCTGCGTTTTTGCCAAATAAGCCTTGATAAAGCAAATTTATTATTTGTGGACGAGCCTACAAACCATTTAGATATTTATATGAGAGCTGCAGTAACACAGGCGCTTTCAAGTTATGAGGGGACTTTAGTAGTTATAACTCATGATAGATATTTAATGCAGCAATTAAATTGTCCTATAATAAATATCGAGGGGCAAGTAGGAGTTTTCTATGAAAATTTCGAAAACTTTATGGATAAAAAATCTACATCTTCTTTTTTTAATAGTAAAAAAGAAATAAAAGATGAAAAGCCGAAAACTATAGTTAATCAAAAAGAACAAAGAAAGAAAACGGCTATGGCAAGGCTTAAAATAAAAGAGTGCGAAAGAGAAATGGAAAGGCTGCAGGAAATAATTGATAAATGCGAAAATGATATGCAAAATCCTGATATAGCCCAAGATATAGAAAAAATGCAAGAACTATGGACAACTCTTGAAAAGGCTAATATTGAAAATGAAAAGCAATTTGAAATATGGGCTGAGTTATCTGATGAATTAGAAGAAAAGGAATAATAAAGATGAAAGATTTAATAGCAAAAAAACATCAAAACACTAATAATATAGAAGGTGATTTATTAAAAAATCTTGATAAATACACTGATTTAATTAATTTAAGTATAGGAGATCCTGATATACTCACTCCAAAAGAAATTCTAACTAAAGCTTATGAGGATACTTTAAATGGTCACACAAAGTATACTGATTCAAGAGGGTATAAAGAATTAAGAGAGGCTATATCAAGTTTTTATAAAAAAAGATATGCTATGAATGTTGATGATAGTGAAGTTATGGTAACTACGGCGGCTTCAATTGGAATGTATTTAAGTCTTGCGGCTATTTTAAATGAGGGTGATGAAGTTATATTAATAGAGCCTTTCTTCTTTCCTTATAAAAATCAAGTGGAAATGAATGGCGGTGTAGCTGTAACGTTTAAAACGAAAATGGAAGATGGCTATAAAATAGATTTTCTAGAGCTTGAAAAAACTATAACAGATAAAACAAAGGCTATAATTATAAATTCTCCAAATAATCCAACAGGGCTTACCTATAAAAAAGAAGAACTTGAAAAAATTAGAGATTTTGTAGTTAAACATAATTTAGTTGTTATTGCAGATGATATATACACATCATTCAGCTTTAAAGAAGAATTTGTGCCAATCGCATCTATTGATGGGATGTTTGAAAGATGCATTACAATAAATAGTTTTTCTAAAAATCTAATTATGACAGGTCTTCGAGTTGGAAATATAATCGCACCAAAAGAAGTTATAAGTGTTATAAAAAATATAAATGATCATATGGTGTATGCAGCACCATCTTTTTCTCAAAGAGCAGCTCTTCATGGTCTAAATAATTTTGATGAAATAGAAAAAGATATTCAAGATGTATTTTATAAAAGGCTTGAATATGTTTATGAAAGAATAGAAAAAATAGAATTTTTAGATGTTGTAAAAACATATGGTAGTTTTTATGCTTTTCCAAGCATTAAAAAAACTGGCTTAAAAAGTATGGAATTTACTAAAAAATTATTAGAGGAAGCTCATATTATAGCAATTCCAGGTATTGCCTTTGGCGAAAGTGGCGATGATAACATTAGAATAACTTGCACAGTGGGAATTGATACACTTAAAGAGGCATTTGACAGAATAGAAAAATTAAAATTTTAATTTAAGCTATAAATAAAGGAGAAGATAATTTATGTATGCTGTTATAGATATAGGCTCAAACACAATAAGACTTTCCATGTATGAGAGAACTGAAAATAGCATTAAACTATTATTAAATCAAAAGGTTATGGCAGGTCTTGCAGGAGAAGTTAATAAAAATGGTGCTTTAAATCAAGCAGGTATTGAAAAGGCAATAGATGCACTTTTAAGTTTTAAAAGTATCTTAAAAAATATGAAAGTGAGAGATGTTTTTGTTTTTGCAACAGCCTCACTTCGTAATATAACAAACACTGATGAAGCATTAAGTCAAATAGAAACAAAAACAGGATTTAGTATAGATGTTATAACAGGTAAAGCGGAGGCAGAATTTGCCTTTTTAGGAGTTACACATTTTATAAGTGTACCAAGTGGTATAGTTATAGATATTGGTGGCGGAAGTACCGAGCTTGTTTTTTATAAAAATCATAATATTGAAAAAAGCCTTTCTCTTCCAATTGGCTCGCTTAATATGTTTTCAAGATTTGTTTCAGGGATTTATCCTAAGAAAAAAGAAATAAATGAAATTGAAAAACATGTTTTAAATTATATAACAGATGTTAAAGTGAAAAATAAGTACAGTGTTATATGTGGTGTTGGAGGGAGTATAAGAGGTGCAAGAAAACTAAACAATGAAATAAAAAAAATAAATCACTCTAATAGGGAAATTGATATGAGCGATTTAAAACAATTAACAAAAGCATTTAAAGAAGACAAAGAAGAAAGTACTAAAAAAATACTAAAAGTTGCACCAGATAGAATACACACTCTAGTTCCAGGAATAACAATATTAGATACAATTGCAAAAAGATATAATTGTAAAAAAATAGTTACGAGCGATTATGGCGTAAGAGAAGGCTATTTATACAGTAAACTATTTATAGAAAACTAATAGCTTAGAAGTATTAAGGAGTATAAGAAATGTCGAATATTAGAGTTGATAAACGATTTTATATGCAAGATAGAGAATTATCATGGCTTAGGTTTAATGAAAGAGTTCTTGAAGAGGCAAGAGATACAACTGTTCCACCACTTGAAAGATTAAAATTTATTTCCATTTTCATATCAAATTTAGATGAATTTTTTATGATAAGAGTTGGCAGTTTATTTGATATGTATTCAGCTGGATTAAATCAAAAAGATAGACGTTCAGGGCTTACTGCAGAAGAAGAATTGAATGCTATTTATAGAGAAGTAGCTAGATTATATGAGCAAAAAACAATAACATATAACTCAGTTAAAAAAGCACTTGCAAAAGAAAATATAGTGTCTTTAAACTATGATGAATTAACAGACAGTGAAAAAAAATATATAAAATCATATTTTAAGGAAAATATAAAGCCAGTTTTATCTCCACAAATAGTGGGAACTCATCATCCGTTTCCGCATCTTCAAAATAAAGAAATTCATATAGCTTGCCTTTTAAAAGCAAAAGATAAGAATATTTTAGGGCTTATACCAATGTCAAATTCTGCTCCTGATATAATAATGCTTCCAAATGATAAACAATTAAGATATATAAGAACAGAAAAAGTTATCTATGAATATGCACACGATGTTTTTTCAAAATATGATATTATAGATAAAAATACATTCTGTGTAACGAGAAATAGTGATATAAGTGTTGATGATGAGCCACTAGATGCATCTGAGGATTTTAAATCTCAGATGAAAAAGGTTTTAAAAAAGAGAAAACGTTTAGCAGTAGTGCGCCTTGAGGCAAATTATAAATTCTCTCAAGAATTAGAAAAACTTTTTTGTGAAAAATTTAATATTAAAAAGCATCAAATTTATGTTTCAAATACGGCTATGAGTATGAGCTATGTTTTTTCTTTAATGGATAAAATTTCAGTAGAAGAAAAAACAAAACTTTTAGATAAGGAATATAAAGCCCCTCTTACAAGCCAAATTGATCATTCAAAGAGCATTATAAAACAAATTGAAAAAAAGGATGTTCTTCTGCATTATCCATATGAAAGTATGGACACCTTCCTGCAACTTTTAAAAGAGGCAGCTTATGATAAAAATGTTGTTTCAATTAAAATTACAATTTATCGCCTAGCTTCAAGAGCAAAAGTTGTGGAGTATTTATGTGCAGCGGCAGAAAACGGCAAAGAAGTAACGGCTTTAATGGAACTTCGTGCAAGATTTGATGAGCAAAATAATATCGACTGGTCGGA
>CAYJEK010000032.1:0-24654 GCA_964369205.1 uncultured Oscillospiraceae bacterium
TACATTAACCCTACCGATGGCTCGGCAGATACTAACGCCTAAATATAATACCACAACTTACCACTAATTGCAAGCATTTTTTTGTAAAACATTCATATCTTTATCCAAAAGCTCTTTTCTTACTACTTTTGTTTGGAATGTTTTTATATTACTGATACTTTCTAAATAATTTAAAAGTAAATTCGGATTTAAATTCATTATAACTCCAGCTGAGAAAATTCCAGTAATTGTAACAGAATTTTCATCTTCACTTAAAACTTCTATATCTTTTATAAATTCTTTAATATTAACTGTTTTTATCTTCTTTTTAGACTTCTTTTCCATTAAAACTTCTGGTGCACTAGTAAAAGTGTTTATAGCTGTTTTTACTTCTTCTTTAGAGCCAAAAATAGTTAATGAGTATTTTGCAAAAGCTATACTTCTTGCATCATAATCCACCTCTGTTACACTTACAACGTCTATTCCTGATGGAAGAGTGTTTTCTAGTGCCTTTTTAATTTCTTCAAATGGCATCTCTTCTGTTAATCTAAAATCAACACTTTCACAAACACTCTCATGACCTAAAGAAAGAGGTAGAGTAAATGTCATATAAATATGTGGATTGAATCCTTGAGAAAACCATACAGGAAGGCCTGATTTTCTTAATGCTCTTGCCATAACTCTTTGTAAATCTAATTGTGAAAAATAAACACTAAGACCAACTTTATTAAATTTTAATCTAACTGTATACATTAAAAGCACGCCCTTCCTAATATTTTGTTTGCACCACAATTATAGCACTCTAAATTGCAAGGTTTTGTTGTCATTGCTTCTTTTGATTTTTCGTATTCAGCAATTAAATACTCTTTAGTAGGACCATAGTTTATATGCTCCCAAGGAGTTACTTCATCATAATTTCTATGTCTATTAGCATAGAAATTCATATCCATTCCAAATTCTTCAAATGTTTTTGCCCATACATCTGGTTTAAATGTTTCATACCAACCATCAAATATACAGCCATTTTCATAAGCCTTTATTATAACTTCTGATTGTCTTCTATCACCTCTTGCAAAAACTGCTTCTATAAAACTTACATTTGCATCGTGATAGCTTAATTTCATTCTTCTGTTATTATTAACAAGCTCTAAGAGATATTTTTGTTTTTCTTTTAATGTAGCCATATCATCTTGTCCAAAAAATTGAAATGGTGTAAATGGTTTTGGAACAAAGCAAGCAACACTAATAGAAATATTAACACCCCTACCTTTCACTTTATCACCCAGAGAATAATAAAGTGCAATAATGCTATTTGCAGTATCGTATATCCCTTTAATGTCTTCCATCGTCTCACCCGGAAGTCCCATCATAAAGTATAATTTTACACTTGAATAGCCTTTTTCAAAAGCAAGTCGGCAAGTTTTTTCAATTTCTGCTTCTTCAATGTTTTTGTTTATAATATCACGTAGTCTTTGTGTCCCTGCTTCTGGAGCAAATGTTAATCCACTTTGTCTTACTCTTTGAGTTTTTTCAATTAAGCTTTCTGAAAAATTATCTATTCGAAGTGATGGAAGAGATATATTAACTCTTTCTTTTTCAGTCCATACTAGCATCTCATCTATAAGTGGCTCAAGTTCTGGATGATCACTCGTTGAAAGTGAGGATAGTGAAATTTCATCGTATCCTGTGTTTTTGCAAAGATCTATTGCTCCCTCATTAATTAAATCAATATCTCTTTCTCTAAATGGACGATAAATAAACCCTGCTTGGCAGAATCTACATCCTCTAACACACCCTCTTAAAACTTCCACCATAGCCCTATCGTGAACAGCACCTATTATTGGCACAACAAAATCTGTTGGAAAAGGAAGATTTTTAAAATCTTTTATAATAGCTTTGGTACAAGGCATTGGAGCGCCATTTATAGCTTTTATTTCTTTTACAGTGTTATCTTCATTATAATCTACTTCATAAAATGATGGAACATAAACACCCTCTATTTTTGAAAGTTCTTTTAATGTTTCAAGCTTTGTCATTCCAGCTTTTTTACATTTTGCATATGTGTTACATAATTCAACTGTATGACGTTCACCCTCGCCTAAAAGCATAACATCAAACCATTCAGCTATAGGCTCTGCATTACAAGTGTTTGGGCCACCTGCATATATTAGTGGATACGACATATCTCTATCTTTACTTCTAAATGGAATGCCTGATAAATCAAGCATCGCTAAAATATTTGTGTAAAGTAATTCATATTGAAGAGTAAAGCCTAGTATATCCATATCGCGAAGAGGAGTTTTGCTTTCTAGTGAATATAAAGGAATATCTTTTTCCTTCATTTTTTCTAGCATATCAATCCAAGGTGTAAAAACTCTCTCACACCAAATATTATCCTCTTTATTTAAAACATCGTATATAACTTTAAGACCTAAATGAGACATACCTATTTCATATGTATCAGGAAAGCAAAATGCAAAATGAACATCTATATCCTCTTTGTTTTTCATAATGCACCCTTGTTCACCACCAGTGTATCTTGCTGGCTTTTGAACACTTAAAAGCACTTCTTGTAATTTATTATCTATCATTTAAATTTCCTTTCTAAAAGCTTTGGAAAAAGCCAAAACTTAAATTTAAAGCTAAAACATTATACCACAAAAAAAGCTAATTATCAATTAGCTTTTTTTAACATTAATTAAATAATATATAAAGAAAATTAAAAGTGATATTCCTGTTCTTATCTTATCACTAGAAAAGAAAATTAGAATTATAAATAAAATAATCATACACACTATATTGATTACTTTACTATATCTTGTATAATTTAAAAATAATATATCTAATACTCTTCCTCCATCTAAATATTCAATAGGCAAAAAATTTATAAGCCCTATAATTAAATTAACATATGAAAAAACAAAAACACTAATTGTAAATTTAATTTCTAGATTCATAAGACCAATTATAGCTATTATAATATTTATAAGTGGCGCAAAAATTAGTATTATTAAATTTTTATTTTGATTATTATAATTATTTTTTAAAGATATTCCAAATATAGAAAATTTTAGTTTTGGAATTTTCTTATACAACAAAATATAAAAAAATATATGCACACTCTCGTGGATAATACTAGCAATTATTGTGTATAAAAAAATATTAAATCTATCAAAAAGCAAAAAAAAGAATATAGTGATGCTTAAAATAAAATTTAAATTTGTCATTCGCTAATAGCATAAATAGGATTATAACGCACTCCGTCTATCCTCACTTCAAAATGAAGATGCGGCCCTGTTGCAAGCCCTGTCTCGCCAACTGTAGCAATAACTTGCCCTTGCAAAATCTTATCTCCTTTTTTAACTAGCATAAACTGAGTGTGCCCATACATAAGTGTTAACTCTTCATTTGTTTGAACAACTATGTAATTGCCTGCTATAGGAGAATATTCAGCCTCTATAACAACTCCATCTGCTGCCGCTTTTATAAAAGTGCCTTTTGCTGCTGCAATATCAAGACCTGTGTGAAAATCTGTAGTATTTGATCCAAAGGGATCACTTCTTGAGCCAAAACTTGACGTTATATATCCATCTAAAGGACTTTTAATATCAATATTTAAATTATACTTATCATAACTTACATTGCTAGGCACTCCACTGCCTCTTGCAAAAACTTCTTCGTATGCAATATTTAATCTATCAAAAGCTACTCGTATTTCTTCTTTAATATTATCTAAAAAAACATTGTATGAAAAATTACTTTCTAAAACAGTTTCTTTTTCAAAAAACTCTGTGTATGTATTTTTAGCTAAAGAAAAAGTAGCCTCATTACTGCCTTTTATATAAAAAGAGGCAACTATTAATATTAAAGCTAAAAAAATTTGGATATAAAAATAAATATCACTGCTCTTCTCTTCTTTTTTGTAATCATCAATAAGTTCTTTATATTCTTTTGTTAAATCAGCTTTAATTTCTTTAATATCTAAATTATTTTCTATATTTGCTTTTATCATATAAATAATCATTCCTTTCTCTTTTCATAATAATTTATATGATTTTATAATTTTAAATATAACTTTTCAATTTATAATAAAATAAAAACCAGTATGTTTTCACACACTGATTTTTTATTTATAAACTATTTTAAATATTCTAAAATTGAATTAGCCGCTTTTGTTCCAGCTCCCATAGCTTCGATAACTGTTGCAGCACCTGTTACAGCATCTCCGCCTGCCCAGATATTATCTTTTGATGTTTTCATATTTTCATCAACTTTAAATCCGCCTCTATTTGTTAATTCAATATCAGGAAGAGAAGATTTAAGAATTGGATTTGGATTTGTTCCTATAGCCATAATAACACAGTCTACATCTAGTGTGTATTCACTGCCCTCTATAGCTTTTACTCCTGCTCTTTGTCCGTCTGCCGCTGGTATTAAATCCATTTTTATAAGCTGAATTTTATTTACTCTGCCTTTTTCATCTGCAAAAATTTGAGTAGGATTATTTAAAGTTAAAAATTCAATTCCCTCTTCTTGAGCATGATGAATTTCTTCAAGCCTTGCTGGCATTTCATTTTGGCTTCTTCTATAAACTATGCTAACTTTGCTGCCATTTCTTTTTGCTACTCTTGCAGCATCCATCGCAACATTACCACCGCCAACTACAACAACGTGATTATATTTAATATTTGGAGTATCGCTTTCTTCTTTATAAGCTTCCATTAAATTAAATCTTGTTAGATATTCATTAGCTGAAAGAACATTTGCAAAATTTTCGCCTTTAATTCCCATAAATGAAGGAAGTCCAGCACCACTGCCTATAAAGAATGCTGAAAACCCATCTTCTTCAAGCTGCTTTACTGTTATTGTTTTACCTATAACTGTATCAGTACTGATTTTCACTCCAAGCTCTTTTAAATTATCTATTTCATAATTCACTATTGCTTTTGGTAATCGGAATTCTGGAATACCATACATTAAAACACCACCAGCTTTATGCAAAGATTCAAAAACTTCAACTTCTACACCGTTTTTTGCTAAAATTCCAGCACATGAAAGTCCAGCAGGGCCAGCTCCTATAACTGCAACTTTTTTATTTAGTTTTTCTTTAGTTTCTAATGTGTTAACATTATTTTCTCTTGCCCAGTCGGCACAAAACATTTCAAGACGGCCAATAGCAACACTTTCATCTTTTATACCCCTAACACAGTTTTTCTCACATTGATTTTCCTGCGGGCAAACTCTTCCGCAAACAGCCGGTAGAGCATTTTGAGTTTTAATTGATTCATATGCAGATTTAATATCGCTGTTTTTAATATGATTTATAAAAGCCGGAATATCTATATTTATAGGGCATCCATTAACACAAGGCTTTGTTTTACAGTCTATACATCTATTAGCTTCATTAATAGCCATTTCTAGAGTGTATCCAAGGCTTACTTCTTCAAAATTTTTATTTCTAATATCAGGATTTTGTGTTGGCATAGGTGTTTTTTCTGCTTGTTTATTATACATTATCCTATTTACCTCCTGTTATTTTGCAAATATGTTCGTGTTCTTGCTCTTTATATGTTGAATTTCTAATCATTAATTCTTCAAAATTAACTTTATGTCCATCAAAGTCAGGCCCATCAACACAAGCAAATTTAACTTGTCCATCAACTGTAACTCTACATCCACCGCACATACCTGTACCATCTATCATAATTGGATTTAAACTAACTATTGTTTTAACTGAATACTTCTCGCTCACTGCACAAACAGCTTTCATCATCATAACAGGGCCAATAGCGATAACTAAATCATATTTTTTCCCATTAAGGATATTTTCTTCTAAAGCATTCGTAACAAAACCTTTAATTCCATAGCTTCCATCATCTGTACATATAACTAAATTAGTAGCAGCATCTTTCATTTCTTCTTCTAAAATTACTATATCTTTATTTCTAAAGCCTGCTATAACATCAACATTCGCTCCATTTTCTTTTAGCCATTTTGCTTGAGGCATTGCAATAGCACAGCCAACACCACCGCCGATTACACAAACATTTTTATATCCATCTAAGTGTGTTGCCTCTCCAAGGGGACCTGCAAGGTGCGCTATAGTATCACCTGCAATTTTTTTACTTAGCTTCATTGTTGCAGCACCTATTGCTTGAAAAACAATAGTAACATATCCTTCTTCTTTATTAAAAGAAGATATTGTTAGCGGAACTCTTTCAGAATTCTCATCACCCATAACAATAACAAATTGTCCTGGTTTAATATTTTTCGAAAGTATTGGTGCACTTATTTTAAGTGAATAAGTAACGTCGTTAAGTTGCTTTTTTTCTAAAACTGTAAACAAAATATTATACCTCTTTCCCTTTGGTTTTTTTAATTATAGAAAGAAGTATAATACTTTTTTAATTAAAAGTCAGTGAGTGTATCACAAAAAAATGTTATACTTCTTTTTTATTCCTAAAAAGAAGTATAACACCAATTTTGAGTAATTGCAAACAATTTATATTGTTAAAAAAATATCTTTCTAATATTACATTAATGGAGAAAAAACTTTCATAACTGCTTGATATAACCTTTTATAAATAGGAGTTTTTTTAATATCATCAAGCGTTACTTTTTTTGAATCTTTTAAAGTATTTAAAAAATCTTTTTTTACATCAAGTGGCATATTTCCATTATAAAAAACTGTTCCATTTTCAAAATGTAAATACAGACTTCTATAATCTAGATTTGCAGTTCCAACTAAGGCTATTTTATCATCTGATACTGCCATTTTTGAATGAATAAACCCTGGAGTGTATTCATAAATTTCAACTCCGGCTTCTATTAAAGTTTTATAATAACTTTGAGTGAGCCAAAATGCATACCATTTATCAGGAATTCCAGGAGTTATTATTCGTATTTCTATACCGCTTTTAGCGGCAAGTTTTAAGCAAGTTATCATTTCTTCATCTAAAATTAAATAAGGAGTTGTTATATAAACATATTTTTCAGCTTGCTGAATAATATTCATATACACATTCTTTGAAACAGTCTCCCAGTCTAAGGGTGAGTCAAAATAGGTTTGCACTGTTTCAGTTCCATCTTTTTTCATATTTCTGCATTTATATTGTTCAAAATCAGTTTCACTAGATTTTATAAAATCCCACATAGATAAAAATGATGCCGTCATAGGATACACACAGTAGCCCTCTATCATAAATCCAGTATCTTTCCAAACACCAAATCTTTCAATTTTATTTATATATTCATCCGCTAAATTAAGCCCGCCTGTAAATCCTTTAACTCCGTCTATAACAACTAATTTTCTATGTGAGCGATGGTTTAACATTAGATAATCTGATATTCTTAAAGAGAAAGTAAGAGGTGTAAATTCTTCGCATTTTACTCCTGCTTTTTTAAGAGTTTCTATATCTTTTTTAGGCATTTTTAAAAGACTACCATAAGAATCATAAATTATTCTTACATCAACACCCTCTTCAACTTTTCTTTTTAAAATATCAAAAATCGAATCAAACATATAGCCTATATCTATAATAAAAAATTCCATAAATATGAATTTTTCAGCTTTTTCAAGTTCTTCTATTAATGTTTCAAAAAATTCTTCTCCCCAAGCAAAATATTTATAAGAAACTTTATCGTATAAAGGGGATTTTGCATAGTTATTTAAATAAGCTGAGGTTCTAAAATTAGATTTATTTTTTTTATATAAATTGTAAAATAATTTATAATCAACATCTAATGCCTCTTCACTCCTTTTAATACATTTATCCATTTTTTTTGCAAGGGCAGAATTACTCCCTCTTTGCCCTAGAAAATAATATATAACAATTCCAAATGGAGGAAGAAGCACTATTAAAGTTATCCATAATAATTTATATGTTGGATTTAATTCTGTTCTATTAAGTAAAATAAATATAACAACAGCACTCAAAAGAATAAGATATGCATAAATTTGTCTTAAAGTTACATCAAACCAAATTGTTATAGAGAAAAGAAAAATAAACTGAGTAATTAAAAGTCCCAGTATTAAAAAAGGTCTTGAAATCATAATACTAATCATTTTTTTCATAATTCTGTCCTCCTTCTATTTTTATTCTTGCTTATATATTATATTAATATTTTATCATATATGATTTTATTATGCAAACTTTATAATAATTTATAGATATTAAAAAACGAAAATTTCATCATTATTTTGATGAAATTTCCGTTTTTTATTCATTATATATTTTCTTTAACTTTATTTATAATATTTTCAGCATTTAATCCATAAATATCTAAAAGTTGATTTGCATTTCCAGATTTTCCAAATGCATCCATAACTGCAACTGGAATAACTTTACAAGGTGTATTTTGAGATACAACCTCTGTTACCGCACTATATAACCCACCGATAACATTATGTTCTTCACAAGTAACGATAAATTTTGTTTCCTTACTTGCTTTAATAATAATATCTTTATCTATTGGTTTTATAGTATGCATATTAATAACTCTTACTGAAACACCATCTTCTTCAAGTGTTTTTGCAGCATCAAGAGCTCTTGAAACCATAAGGCCTGTTGCTATAAGAGTAACATCTGTTCCCTCTTTCATAGTAACACCTTTTCCAATTTCAAATTTATAATCCTCTTTATTGATAACTGGAACTGCTAAACGGCCAAATCTTAAATAAACAGGACCATTCATTTCGCTAGCTGCAAATACTGCTTGTCTTGCTTCTATATCATCACAAGGATTTATAACAGTCATCCCTGGGATAGTTCTCATTAAAGCTATATCTTCATTACACTGATGTGATGCACCATCTTCACCAACTGAAATACCAGCATGAGTTGCACAAAGTTTAACATTTAAGTGTGGGTAACCTATAGAGTTTCTAATTTGCTCAAATGCTCTTCCTGCTAAAAACATAGCAAAAGAAGAAACAAATGGGATTTTTCCCATAGTTGAAACACCTGCGGCTGTTCCTACCATACCGCCTTCTGCTATACCGCTATTAAAAAATCTTTCTGGGAATTCTTTTTTAAATACCGCTGTTTTAGTTGCCCCTGAAAGATCTGCATCAAAAACAACAACATCCTTGTTTTTTTCTCCTAATTCTTTTAAAGCATTACCATAGCTTTCTCTTGTAGCAATAAATTTAATATCTGCCATAATTAGTTTCCTCCCATTTCACTAAGCTTTTTATCAAGCGCTTCTATAGCCTCTTTATACTGCTCATCATTCGGAGCTGAGCCGTGCCATGCTGCTTTATCTTCCATAAATGAAACACCTTTTCCTTTGATTGATGTTTGGATAATCACCCAAGGTTTTCCATTTTTTTCATTAGTTTTTTCAAAGGCATTATGAATACTTTGCATATCATGCCCATCACAAACTGTAACGTTCCATCCAAAAGCTTTAAACTTTTCATCTATTGGATAAACACTCATAACATCGCTAACTTTTCCATCTATTTGAAGGTTATTATTATCAACTACTGCCACTAAATTATCTAATTTATAATGGCTTGCAAACATTGCACTTTCCCAAACTTGACCTTCTTGGATTTCTCCATCACCTAAAACTGTGTAAACAGCTATATTTTTATTATCCATTTTTGCCGCTAAAGCCATACCAACTGCTGTAGAAATACCTTGCCCTAGTGAGCCAGTTGACATATCAACGCCTGCAGTTCCCTTCATATCAGGGTGACCTTGAAGAAAGCCGTCTGGTTTACGAAGTTTTAATAAAGCATCTTTTTCAAAAAATCCTTTAGCAGATAAAACAGCATATAAAGCTGGTGCTGTGTGCCCTTTTGATAAAACAAATCTATCTCTATCCTCCCATTTTGGGTTTTTAGGATCAACATTCATTTTATTAAAATAGAGATATGTTAGAGTATCTACTACTGATAAAGAACCTCCTGGATGTCCGCTTTGTGCTGCATGAACAGCTGTAAGAATATCTTTTCTTGCAGTTAGAGCTAATTTTTCAAGCTCAAGTTTTTTTTCTTGATTCATAATGCTAAATTCCTTTCTATTAAATAATTATTATTGGCTTATTTAAAAATTATGAAAATTATAAATTATAAGATTTCATAATTTGATTCAGTAAATGCCCTACTCCACCCTCAGTGCAAGATGGAACTGTCATTTTACATATATCCTTAATATCATCTGGCGCATTATCAACAGCAACTGATAATCCAGCCACTTTTAAAATTTCAACATCGTTGTAATAATCGCCTATAGCTATAGTATTATTAATATTTAAATCTATTTTTTTGCAAAGATTTTTTAAAGCTGCTCCTTTTGAAACTCCAAGAGGCAGTATTTCAAAATACAAATGATGGCTTCTTACACATTTTATATCTGTTACACCTAAACTATTTGCATAATCCTCAACCTTTGTTTGAATTTCTGGATTCCCTGCAAAGAGAACTTTTATCCATTTCACTTTTATATCTTCTAAATCTTTTACTGTGTAGCTTAATTTTTCATCACTTAAATGCTCATAAGTATATTGATTTTCTCGTATTAAATAAATTCTAAAGTTTTCTCCCATAATTTCGCATCCAAGCTCTGGGAACTTTTTTAGTATTTTTATAACGACATCTTTTGCAGAATTTGATAAAATTTCCCTGTGTAAAAATTTGTTCTTATTAAAATCCCAAATAACACCTCCATTATAGGTAATAGCGGGTGCATTCAAAGTTATTTTTCTAAGAACTGGAGCAATAGCTGCAACACTTCTTCCAGTAGCTATTGTGAATCTTCCGCCATGCATTTGAAATTTTTCTATCATTTCAATATTAAATTGTGGTATTCCTTCTTTTACAGTTAAAAGTGTGTTATCCAAATCACTGATAACTAAAATATCTTTTATATCTTTTGTCACTTCTTTTGCTATTCCTTTCTCAGCTTAAAATTTTAAGCTTTGACTTTTTTATAAAATTTTTCAAATTCATAGCACCAAGGAGCTGAAAACTCTTTATACTCGCCTGTTCTTGGATGAATAAATCCTAAAACCTTTGCATGTAAGGCTTGTCCTTTAATTTCTGTTAAAACGTTTCGCGGGCCATATGCAGCATCACCAGCTAAAGGGTGATTAATATGAGCTAGATGAACTCTAATTTGGTGAGTTCTTCCTGTTTTTAATTTTGCTTCTATTAGTGTAAAGCCATTTAATCTTTCAAGCACTGTATATTCTGTGTAGGCATATTTTGAATTAACATTAGTTACACAAAACTTTTTTCTATCCGTTTTATGTCTTCCAATTGGCATTTCAACTACTCCATCATCAGTTTTTACATTTCCATAAACAATGGCATTGTAAACTCTAGTTATTGTATGCTCTTTAAACTGCTTTGCTAAACTCTCATGTGCAAAATCATTTTTTGCCACAATTAAAAGCCCTGATGTATCCTTATCTATTCTATGCACTATGCCTGGTCTTTTCATTCCATTAATGCCAGATAGCGAATCTTTGCAGTGATATAAAAGTCCATTTACTAAAGTGTTCTCATAGTTTCCATTTGCTGGGTGCACTACCATTCCTTTAGGCTTATTTACCACTAGTAAATCACTATCTTCATAATATATATCTAAGGGAATATCTTGTGGTAAAACATCTAAATCAGAAGGCTCTGGTATATGTATTTCTATTATATCACCCGCATTTAATTTATAACTTTTATTTTGATTTTTATCATTTACTTTTATATTATTTTCTTCAATTAATTTATGAATAAAATTCCTTGATAAATCTGTGTTTTGTGCTATATAGGCATCTATTCTTTTTTTACTATCTTCAATATCAACAGTAAATTTAATAGTTTCTGTCATTAAATTTTATCCTTTTTCTTTTTATATAATTCATTATAAATTGTGTATATTATAGCTAAAAAAACTCCAATATTCACATACACATCTGCAACATTAAATATAGCAAAATCCATAAATAGCACTTCAAAATAATCAATAACATAGCCTAGGCGAATTCTATCAATTAAATTACCTATTCCCCCTGCTATAATAATGCAAATTATCCATTTTTCATTTTTATTAAAATCTTTTGAAATGAATGCTATATATACCATAATTAAAATTGTAATACTTGTAAATACAATTAAAAATGTTGTACTATCACTAAAAATACTAAAAGCTGCACCTGTATTTTCAGCATATTTTAATCCTAAAATATTAGGAATTAAAGTCATTGTTGTGCCATCTATTAAATAATCAACTGCTAGTATTTTACTATATTGATCTAATGCCACTAATATTATAATAAATAAAATTTGTGTAATCAAAAATTGTTTCTCCTATTATATTGTTTTATTATATAAATTTAAGAAGATTAACTAATAAAGTTAATCTTCTTATTTTATTATTCTTCAAAAATATTTGA
This sequence comes from uncultured Oscillospiraceae bacterium, assembly GCA_964369205.1. Classification (GTDB taxonomy): domain Bacteria; phylum Bacillota; class Clostridia; order Oscillospirales; family Ruminococcaceae; genus RGIG3102. The sequence continues at coordinate 12,379 of CAYJEK010000032.1, forward strand.
AATGCTATTTTGATTTTCTTCTTCTTTTACATCACTTGCTTCTTGTGATGTGTTTTCTTCTATATTTTCTTCATTCGCTACTTCTTCTGGTTTTTCTTCTTTTGGAAGAGTGCTTAATGATTCAATATGAGTTTTATATAAAGTTAAAATAGTTTCGCGGAATTCACTAACTTCATGCTTTAATCTTTTAATTGTAGACTCATAATAATTATGTTCTTCATGTGCATCTGCTAGAATTGAATTCTTTTTAATTTGTGCCTCTTTTAAAACTAAATCAGCTTTTTGGTGAGCTTCTGAGATAATGCTTTCGCCTAGTTTTTGTGCTGAAATAAGAGTTTTCTTAATATTCTCTTCTTCACCTTTTAAAGCTTCCACTTTTTCAGCTAAAGCAAACAATTGATCTTCAAGTTCTCTTTTTTCTTTTTCTTGAGCTTCTATATTACTAGCTACCTTATCTAAAAAAGCTTCTACGTCTTCTGGACGATAACCTCTCATTACCTTTTCAAATTCAATTCTGCGAATTTCTTCTGGTGTAAACATATAAAATATCTCCTTTTAATACTTTTTAATCTCTATAAAAATTCTATCCTTTTTGCTTTTATTATTCTCGGTTAGAATTTTGTATTTACCATGTTTTTTAATACTGATAATATCATTATTAAACATTTTAAAATCAGCATCTTTTACAGTCATTTGATTAACAGTTATCAAGCCTTGTTTTAAGAGTGTTTGAATACTACTTCTACTTTTTTTTAATAAAGCACTTAAAACACTATCAAGGCGAAGCGATTGCACTGTTGCACTTCTAGTTTCTGTAAAAGTTTCATTATATACAAGCTCTCCATCAAAATATTCAAACGATACATTTATATTTTTGATTTGATTTAATTCATCAATAACTATACTGCTAAAATTCTGATGTAAAACTATATATGCCTTATTCTCAAAAACTAAAATATCTCCAATATATTCTCTTTTAAGCATTAAACTCATAAGGCTTCCTAAAAAATCTCTATGAGTGAGTCCGTGCTCATTAATTAAATTGCAACAAATAATATCCAAAGGATACTCATAATCATAAACTTCATCATTTTTACTATAGCAAGAAGCCATACATCTCTGACCATCGCCTAAATACCCATAATTAAAGCTTACACTTATATTATTGAATTTATTTGAAACTGCAATAAATAATTCCTTTTCTCGCAAATTTAAAAACGAAGAAAAAGTTTTTATTGAATATTCATTAGTTTTCAAAATAAGTTCTTCCATTTTTTTTGAAAAAACTGCCTCCTTAATATCTAAAGGAGGTATAAAGCCTCTTTGCATTAATATAAATTAGTTGAAGCTTCCACTTCATCTAAAATGCCAATACCTGATATATCAACATTGTATGGAATAATAATAAATGTTGAATTAGCTATTTTTTTAAGTTGTCCATTATTAGCATATGCAACACCTGAAAGAAAATCTACAAGTCTTCTTGCAACATCTTTGTTTGCATTTTCAAGGTTTAACACAACTGTCTTTTTAGCATTTAAACTATCTGCTATACCACTAGCATCATCAAATCTCTCTGGTTTTACAAGAACAACCTCTAATTGAGGCGATCCTTGAGTAAAAGAAATGTTTCTATCATTTGAAGCTGTTGTTTGATTTGTGCTAGAAGAAATTTTATTAATATTAAAATCTGCTTTAACAGCTTTTTTAGGTGATATTTCTTCTACTTCATCTTCTTCATCTTCATACATATCATCATCTTCGTATTCATCATCCTCATCTACACCGAATACACCTTTTAATTTATCAAATACTCCCATTTTTTAAGCCTCCTATTTATTGTTTAATTTTATTTATAATTTCTTTCTCCGAATATTCCTCTGCCCACTCTTATAATAGTTGAGCCTTCAGCTATTGCCTCTTTATAATCGCCCGACATACCCATAGATAAAACATTCATATCTATATTATCTATATTTTTATCCCTTATGTCAACAAATAACTTTTGCATTTCAAAAAAATATTTTCTAGCTTCGCTATTTTGTGCTATTGGTGGAATACACATAAGCCCTTTTAATTTAATATTTTTCATTTCACTAGCTATATATGCAAGTTCTAATACTTCCTCTTTTTTTATTCCTGCCTTGCTATCCTCTTCGCCTATATTTACCTCAATTAAAACATTCGCTACCTTACTGTGTTTTTCATACTGCTTTTCTATTTCTTTTAAAAGTTTTAAGCTATCAACACTTTGTATAAAATCAGTTATATTAGGCAAATACTTCACTTTATTTGTTTGAAGTGAGCCTATTATATGGCAAGTGGCATTTGCATTATTTTTAAAGAATTCTTCTTTTGATATTAATTCTTGCACTCTATTCTCGCCAAATAATAAAAGTCCTTCATTATAAACTATCTGCATTTTCTCTATAGGATTTGTTTTTGATACAGCCATCAATTTAACATCATTTATATTTCTATTATATTTTATACAAGCTTCGTTAATATCAAATTGAACTCTTTTTATATTTTCTTTTATATTAAATATATTTTCCGTCATATAAATTCCTCCCATTTATTATAATATCATCATATAATTTAACTTCATTATTTTCATCCCCTTCAATAGGAAGTATGAAGTAGTTTTCATCTTCATATATTGGAGTTATATTTTTAAATTCAGCAATTTCTGAGAAATTCACATAAACACCTAAATTGCCATCAATCACTCTTAAAGCTTCTTTTGGAATTTTTATACCTTCATATCTTCTAAAAATTATTTCTAAATCAACTATTCTTTCTATTTCTGCATTCTGTGCATCTTCAGAAGCTTCTAAAATAATTAAATATTCATCATCTTTTTTTTCTAATGTATTAATTTTGCAATTTAAAATACTATCATTATTATCTATTGAAATATCAATACTCTCATTTTCATTTAATTCATCATAAATTTCTTTTGGAATATATGCTGCTACATACCATCTATAATCAGTTACAATTTTACCATATTCTGCATCACTTGGGCTATGCTCTACTGCTTTTGAAATTATATTTTGCCCTTCTTCTTTTGAAAAATTAGAAAAATTCTCAAATGTAGCTATATTTTCATATCCATCCGTACTTTTAATAAAATATCCTGAGGTTGTTGAATATAAAGAAGTCGTTATTGGTGAAATGCTAGCTGAAAGGCTCACTATACTGCTATCAACTAAGCTAATCACATTAGATAAATCATCTATTTCATTTGTCGCAAGATATAATTTATTCATATCCACTGAAATATCTATTATCTCTTCATCCACTGATGAAAATCCATTAGTATTTTGCATATTAGCAAGCTCAATAATATTATCCATTAAATTTCTATACGACATACTAATTTCGCTAGAACCTGGATTTTTATTGTTATTTACATCTAAAAGTTCTTCTTTTAAAATAATAGAGGAATTAAGAATTGCAACATTATCAATATCTGCAGCTGTTGGATAAACATCTGCTATCTTATCACCACTTGAAACTCTTTGCCCCTCTTCTACTATAAAATCTACTTCACCTTGAAAGCTCCCTGATAAAACAACTTCTTCTCTTAAAACTATTCCATTAGTTATATAGCTATCATTTATATACCCTTCCATAGCCTCAACTTGTTCAATTCTTGAATTATTAACTAAATTATATTGCAAAATAAAATATGCCATTAGAAGTAAAAATATAAAAACAGCTATTATTCTATTTCTTTTTTTCTTTTTATTTTTTTTAACTTTATACTCGCCCATTTAAAATCCCTTTACATTAGCTTATGTTTTTAAAAACTCATCAAGCATTTTATTCGAAACATCTAAAACATTATCTTCATCAGTAAATATCCAATTAATATTTTCCATTCTATTAAACCACGTTAGCTGCCTTTTGGCATAATTTCTTGAAAATTGTTTTAATAATTCAGTGCATTCTTCTAGAGTTTTATCATTTGTAAAGTATTCAAAAAATTCTTTATATCCAATAGCCGCAGCACTAGTTTTAAAAACCTCTTTATTATCAAAAACATATTTTGCTTCTTCTAAAACACCCTCATTTATCATCATGTCTACTCGAAGATTAATTTTATCATACAAAGTCTGTCTATTTTTAGTAGTTAATGCAATAATAAAGCTATTATAAGGCTTTTCTTTTGGAATTGAGTTTTCTAACTGAAAGCTCATAGTTTTGCCTGTTGTTTTAAAGATTTCTATGCCTCTTATAACTCTTACATAGTTATTCATGTGAACAGTTTTTGCATACTTTGGATCAATTTCTTCTAGCATTTTATATAAATGCTCTTTGCCTTTAGTTTTTAAAATTTCTTCAAGCTCTTTTTTTATAGAGTCATCTTTTTTTTCTTCACTTGTAAATTTAATTCCATTAATAAGGCTTTCAATATAAAGGCCTGTACCACCTACTATGATTGGTATTTTCCCCTTATTTAAAATTTCTTCTATTTTTTTATTTGCAAGCTCTGTAAATTTTTGAACATTATAATCTTCACAAGGCTCTAAAATATCAATTAAATGATGTTTTGCTTTTTTTTGTTCTTCTTTTGTAGCTTTAGCAGTCCCCACATCCAATTTTTTATAAACTTGCATTGAATCAGCTGATATAATTTCTCCATTATATCTATTAGCTAAATGTATGGACAGCCCAGTTTTTCCACTAGCCGTTGGCCCTGCTATTACTATTATTTTTTTCTTATCTTCCAAATTGCTTTTCAAGCTCCTTTTGGGTTATTGTTATCATCACTGGTCTGCCGTGAGGGCAAAACAGTGGGATTTTTTCATTTTTCATATCAATAATAAGCTGAGTTAATTCTTCTTTATGGCTTTTATCGCCAGCTTTTATTGCACTTCTGCAAGCAACAGAGTGAAAAATCCACTCTAATTTTTCGCTCACTTCCATTTTATTTCCATTAGCTAAATTATGAGCTATTTCTAAGATTAAGTTTTCTGGATCTTCTTTTGAAATATCCATAGGAACACTCCTTAAAACAACAGAATCCATTCCAAACTCATCAATCTCAAAACCTTGATTTAAAAGTAAATCTAAGTTATCTAAAATAGCCTCTTTTTCACTCGCAGATAATTTTACAGGAATAGGTGATAAAATTAACTGACTTTCAGCTTTATTATTCTTTTTAAATCTTTCATATAAAAGTCTTTCATGAGCTGCATGTTTATCGATTATAACAAATTCTTCATTTATACTGCAAAGAATATATGTTTTATAAATTTCACCAATTACATTAACTCTATACTCTTCTTCTTGAATGAAATCTTCATCTTTTAAATCAACGTTTTCTGCTTCATTTTTTACACTACTTATTTCTTCTTTTATATTAAAATTTAAAGGAGTGTAGCTTGTGTTTTCGGTTTTAATTATCTCTTCTTTTACTTTGTTTTTTATATTATAGGATATAGGATTTGATGACACAATAAAGTCATCCTCAGTTATATCTTTTTGAATTGTTGGAATAATATATTTTTTATTATAATCTATAACTTTTTGATTTTCTTTATTAAAATCAAGCTTTAGTTCTTGATTTTCTTTGACTACATCTGTGTTTTCAAGTGTCGTAAAGTTTATTTGCTTTACATTTTCTTTTATATGATTTTCTATTTTAAAATCACCTTTTGCAAATGAAAATTCTTTTAATTTTTCATTTTGCATTATACTTGATTTTACAGCTTTATAAATTACATTAAAAACATCTTTTTCATTAGCAAATCTTACCTCAGTTTTTGCCGGATGCACATTAACATCAACTAAATCGTATGGCATTTCTAAATTCAAAATATATGATGGGAATTTTGCATTCATAACCGTTCCCTTATATGCATTTTCAGCTGCTGCAATAATAGTTTTATTTTTTACAAATCTATTATTTATAAATGAAAATTGCATATTCCTTGAATTTTTAGAAAAGTGCGGAAATGATACTAATCCTTTAACGGTGTAATTGCCATCTTGAAATTTAACCTCTGTTAACTGTTTTGAAAATTCATATCCAAATAAACTAGCAGCTGTATTAAGTAAATTCCCATCACCTAAAGTGGAAAAAATAGTTTTTCCATCTTTTTTAAATGTAAAAGAAATTTCTGGTCTTGAGAGTGCTAAATTGGTTATTATATCTTCTATGTATCCCGCTTCTGTAAAATCTCTTTTTAAAAACTTCATTCTAGCAGGGGTATTATAAAATAAATCTCTTACTATAAATCTTGTTCCATCAACAAAAGATTTTACTTCAAAACTCTTTTCTTCTCCAGCCTCAAGTTTAATTTCTATTGCAAAATCTTGATCTTTAGTTTTTGTTATTAATTCAAGCTTACTAACTGAGGAAATAGATGCAAGCGCCTCTCCTCGAAATCCAAGGCTCTTAATAGTGTCTAAATCTTTTTCACTACTTATTTTACTCGTTGCATGGCGAATAAAGGCAGTTCTAATATACTCACTATCTATGCCACTGCCATTATCTTGTATTAATATTTTTTTTATTCCGCCGTTTTCAATATCAACAATAATTTTATTTGCTCCTGCATCAATTGAATTTTCAACAAGTTCTTTTACAACAGATGCTGGTTTTTCAACCACTTCACCTGCTGCTATTAGTTCTGCTATATGCTTATCTAAAATATTTATTACTGCCATTTTTTATTTTCCTAGCTTTAAATTAATTGTTTTAATTTATGAAGTGTATTCATTGCTTCTATTGGAGTTAAAACATTTATGTCCACTGAATTTAATAAATTTAATAGTTCTTCATTTATAGAAGGAACTTCTTTAATTTCAGTATTTGCTGATATAAATCCATCTTCAAAAGAAAGTTGGCGAACTGCCATTTTTTCTCTTTTTGCATTTTCTTCTAAGTCTATTAGAATTAGTTTTGCCCTATCGATAACCTCTTCTGGCACTCCTGCAAGCTTTGCTACTTGAATACCATAGCTATCATCAGCGCCACCTCTTATTATTTTCCTTAAAAATGTTATCTCATCGCCACGTTTTTTTACTGCAATATTATAATTTACAATTCCATTAACACTGCCTTCCATCTCTGTAAGTTCGTGATAATGAGTTGCAAATAGAGTTTTACACCCTAAATTATGGCTTTTATCATTTATGTATTCTGCCACGGCTTTTGCTATACTCATTCCATCAAAAGTGGAAGTTCCTCTTCCAATTTCATCAAGAATAACAAGGCTTTTATTACTAGCATTTTTTAATATTTCGCTCACTTCACTCATTTCCACCATAAACGTTGAGCGGCCAGAAGATAAATCATCATAAGCTCCCACTCTTGTGTATATAGCATCAACTATTGGAAGAGTTGCAGATTTTGCTGGGACAAAACAGCCAAGCTGACTCATTAAGGTAATTATTGCCACCTGACGCATATATGTTGATTTACCAGCCATATTCGGCCCTGTTATAATATGCACCCTATTATTTTCGCAATCAAGATTTGTATCATTTGGAATAAATATCTCATCTTTTAGCATATTTTCAACAACAGGATGTCTGCCTGATTCAATAATCAGTTCATCACCATTTGTAATAACTGGTTTTACATAGCTATTATCTTGGCTCACTTTTGCAAATGATGATAAAACGTCAAGATAAGCTAATGCTTTTGCAGTTGCTAAAATTTCATTAGATTTATTTGAAATTTTAATTAATAAATCACTAAAAAGTCTTTTTTCTCTTTCCATTAATTTATCATTAGCTGATAAAATCTCTGTTTCTAAAAGTTTTAATTCTTCAGTAATATATCTTTCAGCTCCTGCAAGTGTTTGCTTTCTTATAAAATAATCTGGAACTTGATTTAAATAAGATCTTGTTACTTCTATATAGTATCCAAAAACTCTATTATATCCAACTTTTAATTTTGGGATATTAGTTTCTTCTTTTAATCTAGCTTCTATTTCTGCTAATATTTGCATAGAATTATCCACTAAATTTTTATACTTATCAACCTCTTCATCATAGCCTTTTTTTATAAAGCCGCCATCTTTAATTAAAGCTGGTGGATTTTCAATTATCGCATTAAAAAGCTCTGTTTTTAATTCATCAAGAGGATTAATTTCTTCTTCAAGTGCTCTTATTAATGGGTTATTACTTTCTTTTAAAAGCTGTTTTATAGGCTTTAAGCCATTTAAAGAAGATGATAATGATTCTAAATCTCTTGGTGAAGCATTACCAAATCCCGCTCTTGAAAGAAGCCTTTCCATATCATGAATATTAGATAATAAATCTGTTAAATTCATAGTGAAAATAGGGTTTTCTATAAGCTGTTCTACAGCATTTAGCCTATCTTCAATAGCTTTTTTATCCATTAAAGGAGCAGATATAATATTTCTCATTAGCCTTTTGCCAAAGCTTGTCTTTGTTTTATCTAAAACCCATAAAAGGCTTCCCTTTTTCTCTTTATTTCTAATAGTTTCAAATAATTCAAGATTTGTTATAGTAGTGTGAGAAATATTCATAAAACTTTCCCTACTATAAGGCTGTACTTTTTCTAATTTTTCAATTCCTAGCTTTTGTGTTTTTAATAAATAATCTAAAAGCTGCCATAAACATCTTGTTGATTTTGTATCAAAATCATTGTTAAACTGCTTTGAAACAATTTCTTTAGCAGTAAAATCATTGTATTCATTTTCATGAATCAATTCAACTGAACACTGCAAAGTGTCTTTAATATAGTTTGTTAGCCATTTTAAATTTAAAAGTTCATCATTAATTATAATTTCACTCGGAGTAAATTTATATAATTCTGATTTTAATTTATTTTCTAAATTTTCTTTATCAATATAGGTTGTTTGCATACTTAAAGTAGACACATCACAAAAACATAACACCGCTTCATTTTCTTTTATGTAAACACTTGCTATATAATTATTTTTATCTTCTTTTAGCATACTAGACTCTAAAATAGTCCCTGGCGTTACAACTCTTACTACTTCTCTATTAACAATGCTTTTTCCTTTTTGTGGAGCCTCAGTTTGCTCACAAATCGCAACTTTATATCCTTTTTCTATTAGTCTTTGGATATAAGCTTCGCTACTATGATATGGAACACCACACATAGGAGCTCTTTCTTCTTGTCCGCAGTCGCGTCCTGTTAGAGTTAAATCAAGTTCTTTTGATGCTAAAAGTGCATCATCAAAAAACATCTCATAAAAATCGCCTAATCTAAAAAACAGAATATGCTCTTTATGTCGTGATTTTATATCTTGATACTGCTGCATCATTGGGGATAGTTTTGACATACAATGCTTATTCCTTTCTAACTTTTAATTTTTTATTTTATCTTAATCATATAATCTAAATATAAAAGATTATATGATTAAGCTTAGTTTTCCCCTATTATAAGAGGAAAACTAAGTGATTTTTTAGTATTTATTAAATTCCGCAACCTGCACAAGATGAGCAAGAGCCACCACAATCTTCTGGTGCTTCTGCTGTCATTGGGTCACCGCCGCCTAAAGCCGCTGCTAAAATAGCTTGAATTAATTGATTTAATTTATCAACATCTTCTTTTGCTTCATTATAAGCTACCATACTATCATTTTCCATAATATCTGTGTAAACTGCATTTAATGATTGGTTTAATTCTTGTACTTTATTTTGATCTTTTGCATCTGGGCCTTTTTGAATTTCTGTATTTAATTCAAGTCTTGTTAAATTGAATTTTTCAATTAACGCTTGAAGTTCTTTATCCATATCATTCATTTTTTTAGCTTGCTCTAAGTAAACTAATCTATCATCTTTTTGTAGTTCAACTGCAAGTTTTCTAAGTTCTAAAATTGTATCCATTGTTTTTTTCCTTTCGTTTTACAAAGCTTCACCAAATAATGTGATACCTTGTTTTTGTGTGATTTTTAAATTTATATAGCTATTTAAAACTGATTTATCATCAGAAATAAATTTAACTAACAACGTGTTTTTCATTTTTGCAGTGTATACTCCATTATGTTCTTCATAAACTAAAGCTCTCACTTCTTTTCCTATATAGCTTTCTAAATTTTCATGTTGTATATCCTGCTGAATTTTAATTAATTCATTTAACCACTGAGCTTTTTCTTTATGTGGTTTTTCATCGATAAGCTCTGCTGCTTTTGTTCCGTTTCTTTTTGAATAAATATAAGTAAAAGCCTGTGTGTATTTAATTTCTTTAATTAAATCTTCTGTTTCTTTATAATCCTTATATTCTTCACTAGGAAAGCCCACTATAATATCGCTAGAAAAACTTACACCTTCAATTTTTTCTTTTGCATAGTTTATTATATCAAGATAACTTTCTTTTGTATACCTTCTATTCATAAGCTTTAAAATTCTATTACTACCCGCTTGAACTGGCAGATGAATATGCCTTGATATATTTTCATTTCTAGCTATTGTATCAATAACCTTTTTTGAAATATCTTTTGGATGGCTCGACATAAAGTGAATAGTATATTCGCCCTCTTTTGTACATAAAAGCTCTAGTAAATCAGCAAAATCGCATTCTTCTTCTAAATTTTTTCCATAAGAGTTTACGTTTTGTCCTAAAAGAGTTATATCCTTATAGCCCTTATCTATTAAATCAGAAAACTCTTTGTATATACTTTCTTTATCTCGGCTTCTCTCTCTTCCCCTTACATAAGGCACTATACAGTAAGAACAATAATTATCGCAGCCATACATAATTGAAATTGAAGCTACAACATCATTACTTCTTAAAACAGATATATCCTCAAAAACACCTGTTTCCTTATCAGGGTTATTAATCAGCTTTTTATTATCTGTATAAAAAGCTGATATTAAGTTTTCTAGATTTTGAATATCATTAACTCCAAAAACTATATCCACAAATGGATAACTTTTTTTAATTTTTTCAACAATGTGCTCTTGCATAACCATACAACCGCAAACTGCCACTATCATATTAGGGTTATTTTGCTTTATAGCTTTAATTTTTCCGATATTACCAAAAATTTTAAGTTCTGCATTTTCTCGAATTGCGCAAGAATTAAAAATCATAATATCGCTTTTTTCATCATCACTAGTCATACTATAACCAGCTTTATATAAAACTCCTCTTATTTTTTCTGAGTCGTTTTCATTTTGTGCACAGCCAAAAGTTTTAACGTTTGCAAGTGGTATATAATCAAACTTTTTAGCTAGTATATCGTTTATATTGCTCAATTTTTTCTCCTATTCAAAATACTTCTTTAAAAACTGTCCTGTGTAAGAAGCTTCTTCTTTACATATATCTATTGGTGTACCCTGAGCTACTATCATTCCGCCGCCGTCTCCGCCTTCTGGACCTATATCAATAATATGATCTGCAACTTTTATTAAATCTAAATTATGCTCAATTACTATTATTGTATTTCCAGCATCAGCTAATTTTTGCAGTACTTCTATTAATCTGTGAACATCGGCTGTGTGAAGACCAGTTGTTGGCTCATCTAAAATATACAAAGTTTTACCAGTTTGTGTTTTTGATAATTCAAGAGCAAGTTTTACCCTTTGTGCTTCACCACCTGAGAGAGTTGTTGCACTTTGCCCAAGTTTTATATACCCAAGACCAACGTCGTATAAAGTTTTAATTTTTTTATATATTTTAGGAATGTTTTCAAAGAAAGCTAGAGCTTGCTCCACTGTCATATCTAAAACATCAGAAATATTTTTCCCTTTATATCGAACTTCTAAGGTTTCTCTATTATATCTTTTTCCTTTACAAACATCGCAAGGAACATATATATCCGGCAAGAAATGCATTTCAATTTTTATAATACCATCGCCCTCACAAGCTTCACATCTACCGCCTTTTACATTAAATGAAAATCTTCCTGGCTGATATCCTCTCATTTTAGCTTCATTAGTTTGAGAGAATAATGTTCTAATATCAGTAAAAACTCCTGTATACGTTGCAGGGTTACTTCTTGGTGTTCTTCCTATTGCTGATTGGTCGATACCTATAATTTTATCAACGTTTTCAAACCCTTGAATATCATCATGTGCGCCTGATTTAATTTTAGAGCCATTTAAAACCATTGTTGCCTTTTTATAAAGAATTTCATTTATAAGGCTTGATTTTCCGCTGCCTGAAACACCTGTTATACAGATAAATTTTCCTAATGGGAATTCTACATCTATATTTTTTAAATTATTTTGTCTTGCTCCGATAACTTTAATAAAATTACCATTACCTTCTCTTAATTTTTCTGGAATTTCTATAGCTTTTTTGCCTGATAGATACTG
>CAYJEK010000033.1:0-23508 GCA_964369205.1 uncultured Oscillospiraceae bacterium
CCCACTAGCCCCTCAAGCTAGCGCGTCTGCCGATTCCGCCATATCTGCATATTTTACCAAAATATAAATATATTTTGGTAAAAGTTATTTTAACATAGATAAAAAGCTATGTCAACTTTTATCTAGCTTTTTATTATACTGTTAGTTATATTGTTCTATAAAACTACAAAATCTTTAGTTATTCTTCAATATTCTTTGTATCTTCTCCTACTTCCAAGTAGCTTACATCTCTTAGTTTTCTATTAATTGCCCTTGTTCGTGTGCCAATTAATGTGTCTAAATCTTTTGAAATATTTTGCATCTTAGTTTGAGTTTGAGCTAGAATATTTTCAAATTTTTCAAATTCTTGTTTTGTTCCAGCGAGTATTTCCCACACTTCACTCGAACGTTTTTGAATAGCGAGAGTTTTAAAGCCCATTTGAAGAGAATTTAAAAGAGCCGCCATCGTTGTAGGTCCTGCAATATTAATTTTTAATTTTTGCAGTTCCTCTATCATTCCTCTTCTTACAACTTCTGCATATAGCCCTTCTGTCGGCAAAAACATAATCGCAAAATCAGTTGTGTGTGGAACATCGATATATTTCTCTTTTATATCCTTTGCAAAACTTTTAATTCTATCAGTTAGTACTTTTGCAGCCTTATCCACATTTTCTTGAACTGCTGTATCATAGGCATCAAGGAGCTGCTGGTATGCATCAAGAGGGAATTTTGAGTCTATTGGAAGATAAACAAAATCACTTCCCTCTCCTGGCATTTTAACTGCAAATTCAACTCTGTTTTGACTGCCTTTTTTAGTTACCGCATTAGTGTCGTACTGCTCAGGACTTAAAATTTGCTCTAGAATTGCGCCTAATTGCACTTCGCCAAGTATACCTCTTGTTTTAACATTAGAGAGAACTTTCTTTAAATCATCAACCCCTGAGGATAGCTGTTTCATTTCACCAAGTGATGTATACACCTGCTCAAGCCTTTCATTTACAAGCTTAAAGCTTTGCCCTATTCTCTCCTCTAGAGTTTTTTGAAGTTTTTCATCAACAGTAGCTCTCATTTCATCAAGCTTCTTCTCATTACTTTCCTGCATAGCCGAAACTTTTTTTTCTAACGTTTCTCTTATTTGATTTAATTGATTTTCATTATTTTTTTGAAATGCCTCAAATCTTTTATCCATAATTTCAGAAGAATCTGCTACAGCACTTCTTAAAGTTTTAATAGAAATTTGAGTGTTTTCTGAAAATTCGCGAAATCTTTTTGTTTCAATATCTGCAAGCTGCTCACTAGTATTTTTTTGCATAGTACTTTGCAGTTTCATCTGCTCACTTATAAAAGAAATAGTATTCTTTTGTGATTTTTCATAATTTTCTATTAAATCATTTTTTAGATTATCTTCTTTATTTAAATTTTCTTTCATTTTTAAAAGATTTAAATAAATTATCCCATTAATAATAATCACCACAATAGAAGCTATTAATGATATTATCTCCATACCCTACTATTCCTTTCTTAGTATTAATTATTTTCTTTCATCTGCAAGCTTTTGAATTGCCTCATTTATCATATTAATAAAAGCTTTTCTATCAGTTACATTAAATGCAACCGTAACATTTTTATCTTTCTTTAAAATATTTCTTCTATCAACAACTGTGAATCCGTATGTATGTCTTCCATCTATATCTGATGTAACATAGCAGTCTTCACTATAAACAAGCTCTGGGGCAATAAGCCAAGCAAGAGGCAGAGAATCGTGCATAGCAAGGCCGTCTGCATTCATTCTATATCTGTAGTGTTCCTCATAAATGCCACACATTTCAGCTAATATTTCCCACAACCAGTTTTGTTTTCTACATTCGTCTAATTCATCAAAACCTATATAGCCTTCCATTGTTGCATCAAGGCCTGCCATTTTAATTTTAACTCCTGAGTTAAATAGAATATAAGCCGCTTCTGGATCTTTATAGATATTTGCTTCTGCAACAAAACTTGTGTTCCCTTTAAGACTTGAGCCACCCATTAAAACAACTTCTTTTATTTTAGGCATAAGTTCTGGGTGAGAAATAAGTAAAACAGCAATATTAGTCATTGGTCCTACTGGAACTAGAGTTATCGGCTCATTTGCTTCTTTTAAGGTTTTTGCCATAAATTCAACAGCTGAAATATCTATTGGTTTAATTTTTGCTTTTGGAAGAGGATTTTTAATATCTCCAAGTCCGTCTGCACCGTGAACAAAGCTTTTTTCTGGTGGATTAAAAGGATTTACTAGCGGTTTATCAGCACCTTTTGCCACTGGAATTTCTGTTCTATTTAAAAGTTCTAGCATAGCAAGAGTGTTCTCTGTTGTTTTATTAATATCTCTATTACCATAAACAGTTGTAAATCCTAGCACATCAAATCTATCATTTCCAAGCGCTAAACACATAGCTATAGCATCATCTATACCAGTGTCAACGTCCATAATTATTTTAATTTTTTCCATTATATTTTCAAACTCCTTATTTAATTACTCAAAGTGACTTATTGCATCTGATAATACTTTATAGTATCTATCTACATCCATCTTTACAGCAAGCGATACATTTGGCTCTTTTTTACTTCTATTTCCGTAATCAAAAACAGTTTGTCCATTAGTTTCTGTTCCTTGAGTTTCGCATACAACATAGTAATCTTTAGTTTCAAGTCCATCGCCATCAAAAATCATACAAGCCGCTGCTGTTGCATCATAAATACTAGCTTTGTATTCTCTCCAGTCCATTCCGCCTTTTCTTTCATGAATAAATTTCAGTTCATGTTCCCAGAATTTTTCCATCATAGGTTTTAATTTTTTAGCTCCATCGTAAGCCTTTTTTAAATCTTCTCCTAATATATGATGCTCATGACCAAAAATTAAATCAGCCATAACTACTTTTACACCACTTTGAAGAACAATTTCACAAGCATGAGGATCTCCCCAAATGTTAAACTCTGC
The DNA here is from genome assembly GCA_964369205.1 of uncultured Oscillospiraceae bacterium. Classification (GTDB taxonomy): domain Bacteria; phylum Bacillota; class Clostridia; order Oscillospirales; family Ruminococcaceae; genus RGIG3102. Next base: position 2,960 of record CAYJEK010000033.1, read on the forward strand.
ATACTGAGAATGGTTACCAAAACTGCGAGAACCACCCATCATAAATATTTTATCTATATAGTTTTTTAAATCAGGGTATTTTAAAAGTGCTATCGCAATATTAGTCATTGGCCCTAAAACTAATAATTGAAGCTTTCCTTCCTCTTCTTTTGCTATATCATATATTAAATCCCAAGCTAGTTTTTCGCTCATTTTTGCCTTTGCTTCTGGCAGTTCATATCCTGCCATACCATTTGAGCCGTGAACTTCTGAGGCATCTTTTAATGGCACAATTAAAGGCTTTGCAGCCCCTTTTGCCACTGGGCAGTTTATCCCAAGGTATTCTGATAGATTTAAAGCATTACGGCTAGTCCCCTCAAGGCCTACGTTTCCGTGAGTTGCTGTCATTGCCCTTATTTTAAATTTTTCATTTGCAGCCATCATTATAATTGCAAAAGTGTCATCAAGGCCTGGATCGGTGTCGATAATTATTGGTCGTTTAAGCATAAGTATTGTTAATCCTTTCTTTATAAATCCTGCATTTTTAAAATACAAAATCTAAAGTTTAAAAAATATTTTCTTCTAAACTTTTTTAAAATTTAATATTTAAATTATACTATATATAATATAAAATTACTAGCTTTTTTATATGTTTTTTGGTAAGATATATTTATATCAAACTAAAGGAATACTTCTATGAAATATAACTCTAAAAAAATAGCAATATCTGGAATGCTCGCAGCACTTTCTATAATTTTTATGCTTTTTGGAAATTTAATTCCTATAGCAACATACGTTGTGCCAGTTATCACTTCTTTATTAATTATCCCTATTTTATATGAATATAAAACAAAAACCGCATTCACTTTTTATATCTCAGTTAGCCTTTTGTCTATTTTCTTTGTTGCGGATAAAGAGCTCTGTTTAATGTATGTTTTATGTTTTGGATTATTTTCAGTTTTTAAAACATTTATCGAAACAAAATATAACAAATTGCAAAAATTCGTTATAAAATTACTATATGCAAATTTTTCACTAATACTAATTTACTCTCTTCTCATCTTAGTTTTTCCCATTTCCAGTATAGTAAATGAATTTTATGATAGTGCGCCTATTTTAATAATTGGATTTATTCTATTTTTTGATTTAACCTTTTTACTTTATGATAAAATGCTAAGTATTTACACTGCTATTTATATTAAAAAATATAGAAAAAAATTATTTAAATAAAAATACATCCTTGTTATAAGGTATTTATAAAAAACAAACTGCTATTATCAAATATGATATTAGCAGTTTTAATTTTTTTTAATATTTTACAATGAATAAATCCTATTTTCTTTTTATAAGTGTAATACCATTAATAAATATAGAAATTATAGCTAAAAATATAAATATATTAGCTGTAGGCGGTACAATGTCTATTAAATCTCCCCAAGCTTTTATAACTACCAAATCTCTTATCATAGATAAATAAGCACAAATTGTTAGAGTTGTAAAAGATAAACTTAGAAATCTAAAAAGCTGTGAATTTTTTTGTTTTTCCAGCAGTTATTAAATTTGGTATCGCTGTTAAAATTGCACCTACTCCGAATATAATAAACATAACTTTTCCCCCTTAAAATATCTTTTTATATTTTTTCTTTTATAATATCATTATTAAAAATCGTCAATTACAAATCTGTTATTGTATGCGTCCTTTTCCTCCTCTTCTACTATTATTCCCATATTAGTAGCGCCCTTAATTTCTCCTGCTTCATATTTAGTATATCCTTTTAGGTTATCTTGAATTTCCAATGCAAAAAATCTTATTCCTTCAACTGAATTATAAGTTACCATTGTTTCTTCTCCATTGACAATCAATATAAATGCAGTATTGCCAATTATTCCAAGCTCTTCTATATAATTATCAAAAACTTTTTGTTCATTTTCATTAGTGATATTTTTTATATCAAATGAAAGTACATCCACATCATCACTTTTTGATATATATTCTAACCTTTCCATTGAATAAGGTCCTAAATCTCCATCTTTTAAAATTAAAACAAAATTATCATCTGAATTTATAACCTTATTAAAATCATCAAAATTTATATTAACTATTTGTGACTCTCTTTGTGTTATCTCTATATAATCTGTAGTCGAGCATATTGCATTTCTTAAATCATATATATTAAAAATCAGATACAATATTAAAGCTGGTATTGTGATATAGATATGCATTTTTTTAATTCCTTTATGTGAATTATTTTCTGGCATTAAAGTGATTATTGGTGGTATACAAATTAAAATAAATTTTATTAATGAATTAATCCAATAGTTTTCTACAAATACAGAAATCCAATAAGCAATACCACTCCCTGCTTCTCTTACGGTATATTCATAAACAGGATACCTTGCTATACCCTCAAAATAGTCTATGTAAATCGTACCTCTTACTGCATATTCCATCACAGCAAATACTACTAATGTAAAAATTGCTATTAAAATATTTTTATAATTATCTTTTATATTATTATTCATAGTTATTCTTCATCCTTTTTATATTCTAATATATCACCCGGCTGGCAGTTTAGTATTTCGCATATACTTTCAAGAGTTGAAAATCTTACTGCCTTTGCCTTTTGATTTTTAAGTATTGATAAGTTCGCCTGTGTTATTCCTAGTTTCTGAGAAAGTTCTCCTACACCTATCTTTCTTTTTGCCATCATAACATCTAAGTTCACTACTATTGGCATAAATTACAACCACCCCTTTTTAATGCTTTTATATAGTTAAATCTAATTCATCTTTCATCATTATTGCCCTTTTAAATATATCTCTTACAACTCTTATAATAAGCCCTAAAAAAATAGCTGAAACAATTATAATCACAAGGCTTGTCCAAAAATACATAAAAGCAAGACTAATTAAACTTATTATAAAACAGCTAATACTAGCTTTATTTAAAAAATCTATGTTTTCACTATCAAAAATTTTATTAATTTCAATGTTTTTTATTAGTTTGTAAACATTGATTAGTAAATAAAATGTTGGCACACTTGTTATATACATACAAATTAATAAGCTGAGTCCCCCATATAGTCCCATATCCTCTTTCATTAATTCTACCGCAACATGTTCAACTGCCCAGTAGCCAAATATATCAAGAACTATAAGACCTAAAATTAATATCTGTGTAAGTGTTTTCGTTAATTTAACACTATTGTTATTCATAAATAAGCTTACCCCTTTTATATAACTAAATTTATCTTTTTTTATTATAATATCATTGCATTTTCTATTAGTCAATATATTTTTATTGTTTTTCGATAAATTTCACAACAAAAAACTCTGTCTATCGACAGAGTTTTTTTATTTTATATAATTATTTAGATTGTTTTTGTTTTAAACGTTTAACTTTCCTATCTGTTTGGATAGAGAACACTACAAGGCCAATTAGAGTTGCAACATAAGGAATTGAAACGATAATTTGGTTTGGTAGTGATAGAGCTTGAAGGATATTCGCCATAGCATCAAACATTCCGAATAAGAATGCCGCTATAGTTGTACCCATTGGAGTAGCATTGCCTAAGTTCATCGCTGACATACCTATAAAACCTTTACCAGCTGTCATATCAGCAGCAAATAGATTTACATAACCCATTGACAGGGAAACTCCGCCAAATCCACAAAACATTCCTGAGAGTGCCATAGCTTGAAATTGCACTTTTTTAACATTAACGCCAACAGACTCTGCTGCATGTGCATTTTCGCCAACAGCACGAATACGAAGTCCCATTGGAGTTTTCATAACTATAAAGTATACAACAAACACACAAATAAGTGCAAAGTACACCATTATATTATGTCCGGAAAATATTTCGCCGATAACTGGGATATCTTTTATTATTGGAATATCAATAATTGGCATACTTGAAGAATTTAATGAAGATGAAACACCTTTCTCGCCTGCAGCAAGATATAAAGCAAAAACTGTTCCGCCAAGTGCCATTGTATTCATAGCAAGACCTGCAAGGTAGATATTCGCTTTTAATTGAACACCCATATAAGCTAAGAATAATGCCATAAGCATCCCTGATGCAGTTCCAGCTAAAAAGCCAAATAAAGCACCAACGTTATTTGCAGTAGTAAGAGTTGCTTCATATGCTGCATCCCCTGGCAGTAAATCGCCAAGAATATTCATCTTAAAATAAGCCGAAACCACAACACCCACTAAAGCACTAACAAGCATACTTCCTTCAAGAGCAAGATTTAATATCCCGGCTCTTCTAGCCATTAAGCCACCAAGAGCGGCAAAAAGAATTGGAGTTGTAACCCTTAGAATAGCAGCACCGAATGCTGGTGTAAATAAAACTTCAAAGATTTGAGAAAATAAATTATCCATTATTCGCTGCCTCCTTTAATTCTTCTAGCTTTTTAGCATTGCTAACAATTAGTCTATGTTTATATTTTGATAAGAACATTTCAGCTGCAACAAGCATAATAACTATACCTTGCACAACACTAACAAATTCTATTGGAACATCAGAAACACGGTTCATACTATCTGCACCAACTCTTAGATATGCTAAAAAGAATGCTGCAAAAGGAACATATAAAGGATTGTTTTTTGCTAAAACGCCAACCATGATACCATCAAAACCATATCCTGGTTGTGTGCCATACCATGCATATCTTGTGTGCATCCCCATCATTTCAACTGCACCACCAAGCCCTGCAATAGCACCGCCTAGTAGCTGAGTTATCATTGCAACACCCACAACTGAGATACCTGAGTATTTTGCAAAACTTTCATTTGCACCAACCATTCTTATTGAATAGCCCCATTTTGTTTTATAAATAAATATGTATGCTATAACAGCAACTATAAGTGCTATAAAAATACCTGTATGTATACGTGTTCCTGTAACAAATTTTGCAAATTTTGCTTGATCTGGAAGTTTGTAAGAAGCAAGCTGACCTGATGGAGTATCACGCATAACATAATAAAGAATATAGTTTGCAACTTGTAGTAAGATATAGTTCATCATAATAGATGAAACAACTGTATTTGCACGGTATTTTACTTTTAATATAGCTGGAATAAATGCCGCCGCCATACCTACTACAAAAGCTATTGCCATTGCTGTGTATTGAAGAGGAATTTTACTCCAAGTTGAAGCATTAATTAAAAACAGTGTTGAAATATTAGCACCTATTAAGAATGCACCTTCTGCTATCATATTAAATTGATTAGCTTGATACATTATACAAACAGCAGTACCTGTGAATATAATTGGTGTCATAAGTGTTACTATTTCACCTATTCTTGAAATTCTCTCAAGTGGACCAAAAGCAAAAGCTGTTATAGCTGCTAATGGATCATCACTTACAAAAGTGATAACAATTAATGCTATACCAAGAGCCACTAAAATAGCAGCAGCTGATTTTAACATATTAAATCTTTGTTCAATTTTCTTACTAGTCATGACATGCCCTCGCAATCTCTTGTGGAGTTTGTGTTTTAACGCCTAGCATATATTCCCCAAGCTCCATATCATCTATTTTGCTTGCATCTTCTATATATGCTGCTATTTGTCCCTCATTCATAACAATAAGGCTATCTGAAAGCTCTAAAACTTCATTTAAGTCAGCTGAAATTAATAAAACTGCAACACCGCTATCACGAAGATTAACAAGCTCTTTTCTTATGAATTCTGTAGCACCAACGTCGATACCTCTAGTTGGCTGATTTGCAATAATTAAGTTTGGATTACTTGAAAATTCTCTTGCAACCGCAACTTTTTGCATATTACCACCTGAAAGCATTCTAACTGGCTGATTTCTATCATCACATTTAATTAAGAAATCTTTAATTAATTTATCTGATAAATCATTAATCTTTTTATCATCTAAAATAATACCTTTGTTAAATTCTTTTTTATAGTATCTATCAGACATAATATTATCTTTTGTGCCAACAGAAGCTGCCACACCATATGTCATTCTATCCTCTGAAATATGAGCAACACCAAGTTCTCTTATATTTCTAATTTTTTTGCCTTTAATATTAGTTCCAAGAACTGATATTAAACCTTTTTCAAATTTCATAAGCCCAGTAATAGCCTCACTTATTTCAGCTTGTCCATTACCTTCAACACCAGCAATACCAACTATTTCCCCTCTTCTAACTGAGAAAGAAACATCATCTACAATAGTTTTACCTGTGTCTGACACCATAGTTAAATCTTTAATTTCTAAAACCTTTTCAGTTGGATTTGCTTTTTCTTTATCCACTTTTAAAACAACATCACGGCCAACCATCATTTTTGAAATATCTTTTTCAGAAACATCTGCAACTATAGCCTTGCCAACACTTTTTCCAAGACGAAGAACTGTTAGCCTATCGCATAATTCTTTAATTTCATTTAATTTATGGCTGATAAATATAATAGTGTGCCCTTGTTCTCTTAAGTTTTTAAGCTCAACGAAAAGTTCCGCTGTTTCTTGCGGTGTTAAAACAGCAGTAGGCTCATCTAAAACTAAAATTTCAGCACCACGAATAAGTGCTTTTAAAATTTCGATTTTTTGCTTTGATGCAACAGATAAATCTTCAACAATTGCTCTTGGATCAACTTTTAAATTGTATTTCTCGCAAGCCTCATTACAAATTTTTACTGCTTCTTCAAAATTAAAAACAATACCGTTTTTCGGCTCCATACCTAAAATCATATTTTCAGCAACTGTTAAAGAAGGAACAAGCATAAAGTGCTGATGCACCATACCAACTCCAAATTTAATAGCCTCTAAAGGATTATTAATTTTAACTTTTTCGCCTTTGATAACTATGTCGCCCTCTTCTGGCTGCTCTATACCAAAAAGAATTTTCATCAAAGTTGTTTTTCCTGCACCATTCTCACCCACTAAAGCATGGATTTCGCCTTTATTAACAGAAAACTCAACTTCTTTGTTTGCAACGAAACCATTTGGATAAACTTTTGTTACTTTATCCATAAGAAGTATTTCTTGTGACATCTTTCTTACCTCACAAATTTATTTTATTGATAACTATATTTTACTAGAAAAAACCTCATTTGTAAACAATAAAACGGCACAAATTTATTGCGCCGTTTTATAACTTAATTAATTAGCCAATAACTGTTGCTTTTAAAGCTTCATAATCTTCGTCGCTCATACCAAAGTATGAATCAACTTCAATTTCACCTGAAGCAACTTTTGCTTCGATTTCGTCCATTTCAGCTTGAATTTCTGCTGGAACTACAGCTAGGTAGTTTTCGTTTTTAGCAAGACCAGCGCCACCTTCATTAATACCATACCAAACTCTTTCGCCGCCTGGAACTGTACCAGCTTGAATGTTTTCAACTTGGTTGTATAATGCATCACCAACTGTTTTTAAAGATGATGTAACTATTGTAGCAGCAAGCTCTGGGTTTGCTTCTTTGAATAACTCGTATTGATCTGAGTCAACGCCTATTCCGTAAACACCAGCTTCCATAGCAGCTTCAAGAGCACCATTACCACTTGATCCAGCAACAGCATGAACTACGTCAGCTCCTTGTTGCTCGATAGCAGAAACGCCAAGTTCTTTACCTTTTGTTATATCTGTCCAATCTTCTGTGTATGAAAGAACTAATTCAATTTCAGGATTTACATAAGTAGCACCTTGGATATAGCCAACTAAGAAGTCAGCGATAACTGGGTTGTTGATACCACCAATGAAAGCTATTGTACCTGTTTCTGATAATTTAGCAGCTAAAGCGCCAGCTAAGAAATCTGATTCATTTGCTCTAAAACAAACATTAACAATGTTTTCTTGTGGGAAATCTACGATAGCTTCATCATAGATAACAAAAGTTGTTTCTGGGAATAATTCAGCATTAGCTTCTAACCATTCACCAGCTTTACCAAAGCCCATGTTGTTAAAAGTAATCATATCATATCCAGTTTCAGCAGCCTCTGTTAGAGATGGCTCAACTTTGTTGATATCATTTGTGATTTCAAGTACTTCGTAATCAATACCAAGTTCTTCTTCAGCTTTTAAAAGTCCAACGTTTGCTGAGTCATTAAAAGATTTATCACCTAATTGGCTAACAATTAGTAACACTTTTAATGGAGCATCGCCTTCTGTGCCCTCTGTAGTAGTTGTTGTTTCTGCTTCATCACTTGAACATGCAACTAAAGACAGCGCCATAGCTGCAGCAAGAATTAATGAAAGTAGTTTTTTCATTGGAAAATTCCTCCTAAATAATTATAGTGATTTTTCACTCTTTTAGTTTGATTATAACTTATACAAGCTATAAATCTTTTACATTTAAAATTATCTAATAATTTTCACTTTTTGTCAATACAATTTTTTCTTTAATTTTACACAAAATATGCATATTCCATACATAGTTTATAAAAAACCGATATTTTTATCAGCAATATTAACAAATTTAAAAATGACAATTTTGTTACAAGTCGTTATTTTTTTAACATACGCTATTTATTGTATATTTTTTACTAAAAAAAGGATTGAAAACCTTAAATACTTTCAATCCTTTTTTGTTATTATAATCAAGGCACTACCCTCAGATATTTTTATAAAAACTGTATCTTCTTTAAATTCATTACTAATCCCAATAGGATAATCATCCGTTATAGTAGCATCTACCACTTCATATTTTGCCCCTTTAATGCTAACACCCTTTAAAGCGCCTAGTGCAACAACAGAAAAATATGTGTTTTCTTCTTTTTTTAATGCTACTTTGCCATTATTTACAACTAACATTTTTGAATATTTATCAATTAAAGTTACATTAACATTATTTTTTGATAAAAAATTCATAGTTTGTATATTCGCCATAGTATGCTCAAACCTTTTTCCGCCACTTAAAGCTAAAAATAATACATCTGTAAACTTATTTTCAATTATATATCTTGCTATAAAAAATGTGTCTGTATCATCTTTTTCTTTTGGTAAAACAATAGTTTTTATATCACCCGGAATACTAGATGAATCAAAGTCCCCCACAGCTAAATCGGGAATAATTCCATTATTTTTGCAGTGCTCCCAGCCATAATCTGCAGCTATTACAAAATCATCTCTGCTAATATATTTTTTTAAATCAACATCTAAATCTGATGCTCCTACAACGATACATCTCTTCATTATTTTATCTGCCAGTCCTTTATTAATTTTTGTTTTTCATATAAAGCAGCATAGCTTTCGTGGCGAGTTTTTGCTATTTCTTCATTTTTTACAGCCTCTAAAACCTTACAGCCTTTTTCATTTATATGACTGCAATCTCGAAATTTACAGTTTTCACTATAATTTTTAAATTCTATAAAAGTATCTGCTAAATCACTCGCTGCAATAAAATTTTCTCTTTCAAGCTCTAATGAGGAAAACCCTGGTGTATCAGCTATTGTAAAGCCTTCTTCAAGATATATCTCCACATGACGAGTGGTATGCTTTCCTCTTCCTAGTTTTTTGCTTATTTCATTTGTTTTTAAATCTAAATTTTTAAACACTCTATTTAAAAGAGTTGTTTTTCCAACTCCAGAGTTTCCTGCAAAAGCCACTAGTTTATCTTTCATTATATCTTTTAATTTATTAATATTATCATGATTTTCATCATCAATTATCAAAACTGTAAATCCTGATTTTTCATAAATATTTTTAACTTCGTTATCTACTTTTAAATCAGATTTTGTTATTACAACTACAACCTCGGCACCCTTATATTCGCAAATAGCCATAAGTTTATCTGTAACTAGATAATTTACTGAAGGCTCTGTTGTTGATAAAACAAGCACTAATAAATCAAGATTTGCAAATGCTGGGCGAATAAATTGATTTTTTCTTTTATGAATCTCTGTTATAATTCTTTCCTCTTTATCAAAAGAAACTTTATCTCCAACTAAAGGGGAAAGGGAAAGATTTCGAAACTTCCCCTTTGCTTTACACTCTATTATTTCATCGCTGGATTTCACATAGTAAAATCCGCCGATTGCTTTAATTATTATATTATCTAGCATTTTATTCCCTTTTATCTTTTATTAATTCAAAAAATTAATTTACGGTGCTGGATCTACTGGATCTGGTGGAGGATCTACTGGATCTGGTGGAGGATCTACTGTTCCACCGCCTCCGCCACCTGGATCTGTTGTTGGTGGATCTACTGGAGCATCTGTTGCAGGAGCTGATGTCGGTGTTGGAGCTGCTGTCGGTGTTGGAGCCGCTGTCGGTGTTGGAGCTGCTGTTGCTGTTGCTTCTGGAGTAGGGCTTGGAGTTGGCTCTGGTGGTGGTGCTGGCCCTAAAGATACAACAACTGAAACCCTTGTTCCTGCTTTAACTTTTTCGCCTACTAGAGGTGATTGATCTATAATAGTTCCAGCTGCAGCATCGTTATGCTGCTCTGTTACTGTTCCTAAGTTTAAATTATTAAAGCTTAAAACTTTTTGAGCATCTGTAGTATTTGTTAGCCCTCTTAATTCTGGCACTGTAGACTGTGTTATAGCAGCATCCTTATTTGAAGCAAGATAAATTGTAACACTACTTCCTGCAGTTACAACTGTTCCTTTTTCAGGATCTGTTCTGATAACTTTACCCGCAGCTATTTCTTTTGTTTCCTCTACTTCAATTATAATATCTACACCCATACTACTCAATATCGACATAGCCTCAGCTCTTGAAGCATTCACTAAATCTGGAAGTGGCGCTGTTTGAGGCCCTAGTGAGATTTTTAAATTAACTGTTGCTTTTTCTTTAATAGATTTTGGAGGATTTGGATTTTGAGATATAACAGTATTTTCTGCTACTGTATTTGAATAAACATATTCAATATTATAATCAAAACTGTATCCAAGATTTTTAACTTCACTCTCGCTCATTCCTTGAAAATTTGGAAGCTCTATATCTTCTTGATTTCCAAGAAGCGGACTACCACTATTTGAAAGGATAAAATAAATAGCCATCAGTGATGAAACAGCAAATGCCGCTGTTACCCCTGCTAAAATTGGCAGTGATAATTTAAATCCTTTTTTAACTTGTACTTTTCTTTTTTTCGTTTCTTTTGTCAATTTATCCACCGCTATAGTTTTTGTTTCTCCGCTATCTGCCACATAATCAAATCTTGTTTGTGGATTTTCTGCGAGAGTTTTTATATCTTGCAGCATTTCGTTTGCTGTTTGATATCTTTTATTTGTTTCCTTTGAAATTGCTTTTAAAACAATTTGTTCTAGGCCTATTGGTATAGTTTTCACTACTTCTGTTGGTTTAACTGCTATATCAGAAAGCTGCTTCATTGCAACAGATACTGCTGTATCTGATACAAAAGGCAATGTTCCCGTTAGCATTTCATACATCATTATTCCTATTGAATAAATATCACTTCTTGCATCTGTGTTTTTCCCTTTAACTTGCTCTGGGCTAATATAGTGAACTGAGCCTATAGCCTTATCTGTAACAGTTTGCTGGTTTGCAACTGATAATCTAGCTATACCAAAATCCATTATTTTTAAAGTTCCATCTGCTAAAAGAATAATATTTTGAGGTTTTAAGTCTCTGTGAATAATTCCATTTTCATGAGCATGGCCCATAGCAGATAAAATAACTCCTGATATTTTAACAGTTTCCTGCCATGAAAGAGTTTTTCTTTCTGTTATATATTTTTTTAAAGTTATTCCATCTAAATATTCTATAACAATGTATTTTTCTTCCTCTGTTATATTAACATCTAAAACTTTTATTATATTTTTATCATTTAATAAAGAAATTGCCTTGCTTTCATTTTTAAATCGTCTTACAAGTTCTTCATTTTCGAAAAATTCTTTTTTAAGAATTTTAACTGCAACTGTATCATTATTTATTTTATCAACAGCTTTATAAACATTCGACATTCCGCCAGTTCCAATAAGGCTTATAATTTCATACCTATTATCTAGAACTTTGCCGATATATCCATTGCTTTCCATAAAATTCTTCCTTTCTTTAATAATTTATATTTTTAATATAAAGCAGTAACGACTGTAACATTATCGCCAGCTCTATTTTTTAGTGCTTTATTTAATAATTCATCCGCTAAAAGATAAATATCTTTATTATTTATAATTATATTTTCTATATCACTTGGCAAAACAAAATTACTAAGCCCATCTGATACTGCTAATATTATATCATCTTTTTCTAAAGTAAGAGTATACATATCAACTTCCACTTCATCACTTACCCCTATAGCTCTTGTTATATAATTTTTTTGAGGATAAGAGGCAACTTCTTCTTTTGTTATCGTTCCATTTTTATATAATTCATACGCGATAGAATGATCTTCTGTTATCTGAGTCAATTTTCCTTTTCTAAAAACATATGTTCTACTATCTCCAACATTATATACTCTTAATTTATCATTAATTAAAGTAAATCCTGTTAATGTACTTCCCATGCCTTTTAGATTTTCATTTGCTTTTGCCCTTGTTAGTATTTCAAGATTTGCTTTATCAATAGCTGTTAAAACAACTTCTTCATCATCAAAGCTTTTTTCAAACTCATTCATATAAAGAAATTCTTCTAAATTTTCAGTTATTAAGGAAGAGGCAATTTTGCCACCATTAACTCCGCCCATCCCATCACAAACAAAGCCAAAAAAGCAATTATCAGAAAGCTTTCCTGCTAAATATTTGTCTTGATTTTCACTGCGCTTAAATCCTATATCTGTTCGTCCTATAACTTTCATTACTCACCTTTTAATCTTTAATTTAAGTATTAATTAGTTTCGTTTCTAAGTTGTCCGCAGGCTGCTGAAATATCTGTTCCAAGCCTTCTTCTTATTGTGGCATTAACATTTAAATCGACTAGCATTTTTTGAAACTCTTTTATTTTTTTATCATCGCTTGATGAATATTCTGAGCCATCAACTGGGTTTGTTGGAATTAAATTTACGTGACTTATAATTCCTTTTAGTAAATCTTTTAATCTTCTTGCATCTTCTTTAGTATCATTTACACCATTTATCATTGCATATTCAAAAGAAATACGTCTACCCGTTATTTTAACATATTCTTTGCAAGATGTCATCAATTCTTTTAAATTGTAAGCATTTGTAACCGGCATTGTTTTCTTTCTATCTTCATTAGTTGTTGCATGAAGTGAAATAGAAAGAGTTATCCCAAGCTTTAACTCGCTAAGTTCTCTAATTTTTGGAACTATACCACAGGTAGATAAACTAATATTTCTCTGTGATATATTTTTGCCATCTTTTGATGATATAATCTTAATAAACTTTATTGAATTATCAAAATTATCAAGTGGCTCGCCTATACCCATCATAACGATATTACTTATTCTATCGCCAATATCTTTTTCAGTTTTATAAACCTGTTCTAGTATTTCTCCACTAGATAAATCTCTCACCTTGCCATTTTTTGTAGAAGCGCAAAATTTACACCCCATACTACAGCCAACTTGAGAGGAAACACAAATACTATTGCCGTGCTCATATCTCATTAAAACAGTTTCTATAGCATTCCCATCTGGTAACTCGTATAAATATTTTATTGTTCCATCAACAGAAGTCTGTTTTTTCTTAATTTTTAAATTTATTAAAAAACAGGTTTCTTTTAATTTTTCTCTTAATGCTTTTGATATATTGCTCATATCATCAAAATTTTCAATGTTTTTTTGATGAATCCAAGTATATATCTGTTTTGCCACAAACTTTTTCTCATTAAGAGATAGTATAAACTCTTCAAGTTCTTCTAAAGTATAGCTTTTAATATCTATAAAATTCATTTTACCTCACCTTTTCCAGTATTGCAACAAAAAATCCTTCGGTATAGTATTTATTTTCAATTTCATCAAAATGAGGAATAAAGCTTATCATTTTATCATTTACTTTACTTCTTTTTGGAATTAATTTTGGCTCAACTAATTTAAAATTTTTATTTTCTAATAAAAATTTATTAATAACATCTTCATTCTCTTCTTTATTAATTGTGCAAGTAGAGTAAATAATTCTTCCATTATCTTTTATATATTCCTTTGCACAACTTAAAATTTCAAATTGAAGTTTTGTAAGGTCTTTAATTCTTTCAAGATTTTTATATCTTAAATCAGGTTTTTTAGAAATTATCCCTATTCCAGAGCACGGCACATCAGTTAAAACTACATCATAGTTTTTATAAATGCTATTATAAATTTCGCCCTTATTAACCTCTGTTTTTATATTTTTAAAGCCTAGCCTATTTGCCCCATCTTCAATTAATTTTAATCTATTTATATTTGGATCGAGTGATAAAACTACTCCTGTGTTATTAAGATAAGAGGCCGCTGCAAAGCTTTTCCCGCCAGGTGCTGCACACATATCTAAAACACTGTATTCCTTTTTAATATCAGCACAAAAAACTGCATACTGACTCTCAAAGCCTTGTACAAAAAAATATCCCTCTTTAAATCCCACTAAATTTGTTATTTTAGATGAATGATTAATTTCAATGCAATTTTCAATTTCTGTTCTTTTAAATTCTATATTATTTTCTGTTAATAATTTTAAATAATCTAATACTGAAATTTTTGCTATATTAATATTTATATGCAAATCGTGAGGTGATAAAAAAGCTTTTAGTATATCTTCTGTTTTATCTTTATAATCTCTTTTAATTATATTGATTATCTCTTTACTAACTGAATAAGTAACGGATAATCTTTCAATTTCATTTTTAAATTCTTCATTTTCAAAAGAAAATTTTTCACTCTTTCTTAAAACAGCATTAACCAAGCCCTTAGCACTGCTCTTTTTAAAATAAGGGCATAAGCTAACTGCTTGGTTTATAGCTGCAAAGCTAGGAACAGAGTCCATATATAATAATTGATATAATCCGCTTTGCATTATAATCAAAACTTCTTCATCAAGTTTTGATAAAGGTTTTGTTATGAATTTTTGCAAAATATAATTTAGAGTTATCTTTTTTTCGATAGTTCCATAAAATATTTTTGTAGTAAAGGCCTTTTGTTTTTCGTCTAAATTAGAGCTGTTTATAATAGATGAAAGCACAAGGTTTGAATACCCTGAGCTTTCAACTTTTAATAAGCCTTGTACAGCTAAAATTCTTGATTTATCTAAAGCCATCTAATCTCTTTGTCGTCCTCCAACTATTAATAGTATGCGAAGTAGGTTTGCAAGTGAGACTGCTAGTGCTGCAACATAAGTTAAAGCTGCCGCATTTAAAACCTTTTTTACTCCGCCAATTTCATCACGGCTAACTGCCCCACCCATTTCAAGTGCTTCAACAGCTCTTTTACTTGCATCAAATTCAACTGGAAGTGTAATTAACTGAAACACTGTTACTGATGCAAATAATAAAACTCCTAACGGAATTAAAAATTCAAATGCTGGTAAAAATAAACCTAATAGTATTAGTGGGAACGATAAGGTTGAGCCTATTTGTGATACAGGGATTATAGCGGCTCTAAGTTTAATTGGAGCATATTCCTTTGCATACTGAACGGCATGCCCCGCTTCGTGCGCTGCAACACCAATAGCGGCTACTGTAGATTCACCATAAACTGAATCTGAAAGTCTAATAATATTACTTCTAGGATCATAATGGTCGGTTAAATTACCTGAAACCCTATCAATTTGAACGTGTCTTAAACCATTTGCATCAAGAATTCTTCTTGCAGCTTCATATCCTGTCATTGAAACACTAGTTCTAACACTTGAATATTTTTTAAACGTACTTGTAACTCTACTTTGTGCCCACATTGCAAAAAACACTGCTGGTAAAACTAAAATTATATAATAATAATCATAATAAAAAAACATAAATCATCTTCCTTTTTATTTAATAATATGCTGAGTTTATCACTTAATACGAAAACATTAAGCGATTTATATTCTTAATATAACAATAAAGTTTGTAAATTTAGTTAAAATTATAATAACATTTTGTATTTACACTAAACTATCACCAATTTTAAATCGTCTGCCCATGGCATATGCATTTCCATCCATTGCCTTTGAATTTTCAGGTTGTACTACTAAAAGCTGTAATGCGCCAGTTTTGCAGGCAACTGTCAGTGGTTTTAAACTTAGAATTTCTCCCACTTTTCCGCTTTTTTCTGATTTTAAAGCTTTTAAAACTTTAACTTTTTTTCCATCATAATTAAAATATGCACCTGGCCACGGATTTTGACCTCTTATTTTATTGTGTAAGATTTCATTATCTAAAGAAAAGTCAAATAATGCCATTTCTTTACTTAATGGCGGTGCTAAAGTCATTTCTTTTTCATCTTGAGGAATCTGTGTAAAATCGCCTTTTATTATATCAAGGATTGTTTTTGATAAAAACTTTTTACCTTGCTCGCTTACCTTTTCAAATAATTCAACTTGATTTTCATTTTCATCAATATCTATTGGCAACACTGATATAATATCACCCGTATCAAGCCCTTCGTCTATTCGCATAACAGTAACACCTGTTTTTTTATCTCCATTAATTAAAGCCCACTGAATAGGCGCTGCACCTCTATACTTTGGAAGAAGTGAAACGTGAAGATTAATACAGCCAAGTTTTGGAATTTCTATTAATTCTTTTGGAAGTATTTTTCCGTATGCTACTACTACTATTAAATCAGGGTTTATCTCTTTAATTTTTTGAGTCCATTCACCCTTTAGTGATTTTTGTGGCTGATACACTGGAATATTATACTCATTAGCTAAAACTTTTACAGGTGGCGCAGTTAAAATTTGCTTTCTGCCTTGCGGTTTATCCTCTCTTGTAAAAACTCCTACAACATTGTAGCCATCTTTTATTATTTCTAAAAGAGATTCTTTTGCTATATCAGGAGTTCCCATAAAAAGAATTTTTGTATTTTCTTTATTCATAATCCTCATCCAAATTAAGCTTTTTAATTTCTTCTTGTGTTAAATCTTCATAGAATTTTTCTGCATGATCCATTATTGTTATGCCATCTAAGTGATCACACTCATGGCAAATTGCTCTTGCTAGAATATCTTCTGCTTCAAACTCAAACCATTCACCGTTTCTATCTTGAGCTCTTACTACAACAGCCTGTGGTCTTGTTATCGCTCCATTTCTTTCTGGAAAAGATAAACATCCTTCAAAAATTGTAACTTCACCCTCTTTTTTAATTATTTCTGGGTTTATAAGCTCAATTATTTCATCAATTTCATTATCATCTTCATCAATATACTGATCTAAAACTATGCAAACTCTTTTTAAAAGTCCCACTTGAGGTGCTGCAAGCCCAAGACCTCTCGCCTCATTCATAGTGTCTGCCATATCGTCTAAAAGCTGACTTAATTTATCGTTAAATTCAGTCACTTCTCTACATTTCTTTTTTAATATTGGATCTCCATCTTTTACTATTGTTCTTAATGCCATATTTATTACCTTTCCTTAATCTTGAAGTGAATTCATATTTACATATATTCCACTTTTTGTATTCTCATTTTTAATATAATTATCTATTGCTTTATTTAAATAATCTCGAAATACTTTATTATTTATACATTTAATTGTAAGCTTCCATCTAAAAACTTTATTTACCATTTCAATTTCAAACGGACTAGGCCCTAAAACTGACAGTGGCTGATTATTTATTAAATGTGCTGATTTTTTAAGTATATCCAAAAATATTTTTGCATCTTTTACGCACTGAATTTCTTTACTACTTGTAAATGCCACTGTGCAAAGTGTGCAATAAGGTGGATACGTATTTAATTTTCTATACGCAATTTCACTTTCATAAAAACTTTCATAATCTTGGTTTTTTGCAAGCTTTATTATAGGATTTTCGCTATCGAAAGTTTGTATAACAGCTTTTGAGCCTGCCTCTTGTCTGCCTGCCCTTCCTATAACCTGTGTCATCAAGCTGAATGCATATTCATTTGCATTAAAACTTGGCTGATTCAATGATGAGTCTATCCCTAAAACACAAACTAAGTTTACATCTTTAAAATCAAGACCTTTTGCCACCATTTGTGTGCCTATTAGTATATCATACTCTTTTTTACTAAAGGAATCAAGCATATCTTGGTGTGATGAATTTTTAGAAGTGGTATCAGCGTCCATTCTTAAAATTCTTACGCCTTCAATTGAATTTAATAGGTATTCTTCTATATGCTGTGTTCCATAGCCTGTGTATTTTATTTCCCCACCACATTTTGGGCAAGTTTCAATTATATCATAGCTTTTTGCGCAATAATGGCAGGATAATTTATTATTAGTTTTATGTTTTACTAAATTAACACTACAATCATCGCATTTTAATGCCTCTTTACAATCGGTGCAAACACCAACCGTTTGATATCCTCTTCTATTAATTAAAATTATACTTTGCTTTTCATCTATAATATTTTGAGCGATATATTTTATTATAACATTTGATACAACTGCTGTATCTCCTACTATACTCTGCTTTGACATATCTATAATTTCAACTTCTGGCATTGGCAGATTATTATATCTATTTTTCATTGTACAAAGATGATAGTATCCTTCTTTTGCTAAATAGTAGCTTTCAATACTCGGAGTAGCACTTGCTAAAACTAATTTTGCGCCTGTCTCTTTACTTAAAAATGAGGCTACACGAATAGCCGAATACCTTGGTGTATTTTCACTTTTAAAAGTTTTTTCGTGTTCTTCATCTATAATTATAACACCTAAATTATCAATAGGCGCAAACACTGCACTTCTTGTTCCCACCACAACTCTTGCTTTTTTATTTAAAAGCCTATTATACTGAGTTATCCTTTGAGTATTTGATAGTTTTGAATGAATTACACTTACTATATCTCCAAAATAACTTTTTAAAAGCTGTATCATCTGAGGAGTTAGAGAAATTTCTGGAACTAGGAGCATTGCACCTTTTTCTTCTTCTAGTGCCTTTTTAATAAGTTTTATATATATCATACTTTTCCCAGATGAAGTTACACCGTATATTAGATGTGGTTTTTTATCTTCTTTAGAAGTTATACTATTAAAAACTTCTTCTTGCTTTTTTGAGAGTAAAATATCATCTTTTGTTTTTTTAGTATCAATATTTAATAGTATATCCTTATCACGCTTTTTTATTATAAGGGCATCTTTTTTTACTAAATTATCAATAACAGCCTTACCAATACCAAAATCTAAAATTTCTTTTTGTGATAACTCTTTATTTTCCAAACAATTAAAAAGCTCTATTTGTTTTTTATGTTTTAATAGAGTTTTATCAAAATCACTATTTTGTGTATAGATATTTTCTGTATGCCTTACTAGCTGAGGAACAAGCTTTCCATTTTGAATTTTATATAATGCACCATATGGAAAAACTGCTTTTACTGCATCAAAATATGTGCAAAAAACTGTTTCTTTTAAATGTTTTATAATTTTTATTGAATTTTCATTAATAGTAGTATCCTCATTTTTAAAGTCTACTATACTTTTAATTTTTTTATTCTCTTCTTCATTTTGAATAGATAAAACTATTCCAATTCTTAAGGAATCGCCTCTTCCAAAAGGCACTAACACAATAGAGCCTATTTTAATATCATTTTTAAATTCTTCGCTTATTTTATAAGAAAACAGCTTATCAAAATTGAGAGTGGCTTTATCAACTGCCACACCTGCTGTGAGCATAAAGCCACCTCCCTTACTAATTATTATCAAATATTTCTATAATAGATTTTGCGCATTGCTCAACTGAATTATTCTCAACTATATAATCATAGCTGCTTTGAAACCCAAGTTCTTCTTTAGCTTTAAACATTCTTTGTTTTATGCCTGTTTCATCTTCTGTGTTTCTATTTCTTAATCTTCTTTCAAGTTCTTCTAAGGATGGTGGCGCTATAAATATAGCCAAAGACTCCGGATACACTTTTTTAACATTTTGTGCACCCTCAACCTCGATAACTAATATAACAATTTTACCCTCATTAACCTTTTTTTCTATCTGACTTTTTAATGTTCCATAATAATTATTTAGATATAATGTGTGTTCTAAAAATTCACCTTGTGAAATTTTATCAATGAATTCTATTGTTGATAAAAATATATAGTCTATTTCATTTTTTTCAGTAGGTCTTTTACCCCTTGTTGTAGCTGATACTGAAAGAGTAAACCTTTCATCATTTTTTAAAATATGCTTTACAACCGTATCTTTTCCGCAGCCAGATGGCCCCGAAACCACTATTAAATTCTTCCCAACGCTATTCATCTTCACTCTCCATAAACTGTAATATACTATTTTCATCTATTCCAAAAATTCTATCTGCAGAAAATGCTGATAAAATAATTTGGTTTGAATCAGTTATTAAAACTGATTTTGTTTTTCTGCCAAAGGTAGCATCAATTAAAACTTTATCGCTTTTCGCTTTTGAAACCATCCTTTTAACAGGCGCAGACTCTGGCGATAGAGCTGTTATAATTCTATTTTTATTTATCATACAGCCAAACCCGATATTTAGCATAACAACACTCCTAATTCTTGATATTAAAACACTATCTTTTTGATTTATCAAAAAGTTTAGGCGATATTCCTTGCCTAAAGGGTGTTTTAATCTTGAGTAAAATCTTCGATTTTA
>CAYJEK010000034.1:0-23501 GCA_964369205.1 uncultured Oscillospiraceae bacterium
AATCCACTTCCATTCTTATTTTTATAAATCAATTTGATATTATCTACTTATTATGGTATTATATTACAGTATTTTAAATAATAGGAGATAAGAAAATTTATGAAAATGAAAAAAATAATAAGTATTTTAACTTTAATGGTGTTTATGCTAGCTTTATCAGCTTGCTCAACTACTAGCGAGTTAGCATCTAAAAACGAAGAAACTACACAAGAAGAAACTACTAGCGAAAATGATGAGGTTATCCCTTTTGAAATAAACGAGGATAATTATCAATCTCTAACTCAATTAGCTAGCGAATACAATCTTTCTTTAACAGCTCAGGCTATTATAAAAGTTCCTGGAGAAATGTTTGATAAAGAAGATGTTGCTTTTTCAGGGGTATACACTCCTTATAGCGAAAATATTGAATGGCTTGATGATGGCTATAGTGTTCAGTCCTCAAATCACGGAATGAGAGTTTTTCAAACTATGACAAAGGCCGAAAGTGCAAAAGAAGTTGTTGAGAATCGTTATGCAGCATTACTTGAAAATGAAAATTTTGAAATACTTCAAGAAACTCAAACTAATTATGAAGAAACAATGGATATCTCTTACAGGGAAGTGTATGGCTATAACCATGAGACTAGCGATATCATGATTATGATTTTATATGCTGATACTAAGGGCAATGGCTACTACCTAGATGCTGAAATTGAATATCTTATAAAAGAGACTGATGAATTATATGAAAGTATGATAGATGAATTAAGCTTTGTTTTTGCTTTAGAGCTTCCATTTTTCCCAGCATTTGAATAATGAACATAAAAAAAGCGAACTTTTAAAAAGTTCGCTTTTTTATTTTTAAATTTTATTCTTCGCCTTCGTTTACGCCATCGTAATCTACTTCAAATTTTACACCGCAATTTGGGCAAGCGCAATTTTCTGAGAATAGCATTTCTTCATCCATACAAACTACTTCATTGCAGCCTGGGCATTCGATTTCGTAAATTGGATTTTCTTCATCGTGATCATGTGAGCAGCCACAATCGTCGCCACATTCGCAGTCATCACCGCATCCACATTCATCTTCAAAATCAAAATCATCTTCATCATCGTATAATAAAGCATCTTCAACATCGCTTAAATCTTCATCGATAGCATCGATTTCTTCAAAGATTTGCTCGATATCTTCTTCGTGTTGGCTCACTTCTTGAGTTAAATCATCAAGTAAATCCACAAGCGCAAGAAGCACTTTATTTTCCTTTGTGTCCGCTTCAATTCCAAGTCCATCACAAAGACCTCTAATATACGCTAATTTTTCTGTAAGTGATATCATAATAATACCCTTCCTTTCTTGTAAGCCGTTTTTGCTTTATATTTGCATAAAAATTTTAATTTTTAATTATGCTCTTTCCATGTATTCGCCAGTTCTAGTATCAACTCTAACTACTTCGCCTTCTTCAATAAATAAAGGAACTCTAATTTCAGCGCCTGTTTCAACAATTGCTGGCTTTAGTGTGTTTGTAGCAGTGTTACCTTTAAAACCTGGATCTGTTTGTGTGATTTTTAATTCAACAAAGTTTGCAGGTTCTACTGAGAAAATATTGCCTTTATATGAAACGATTTTAACTGTGTCGTTTTCTTTAACGAATTTGAAAGCATCGCTTAATTCTCTAGCATTTACTGGAATTTGATCGTATGTTTCTAAATCCATAAAGTAGCATAAATCGCCTTCTTCATATAAAAATTGCATTTCACGTCTTTCAACGTATGCTGGTGGGAATTTATCAGATGGATTGTATGTTTTTTCTACAACACTCCCTGTGATTACATTTTTAACTTTTGTTCTAACAAACGCAGCACCTTTACCTGGCTTTACGTGTTGAAACTCAATAACTTGCATAACATTGCCGTCTTCCTCAAATGTTATACCATTGCGAAAATCGCCTGCTGATACCATAAAAACCTCCGAATATATAACTAATCTATATTATTTAATAACACTCGATTATTTATACTTATATTTTAATATTATTTATCTCTTTAATTTTACATCAAAACAGCCAAAATATCAAGTAAATTTCTAATTTTTCTCTTATTTTGGCTGTTTTATTATTAAATTTTATTTTAATTAATTATAATTCAATTAAATCTTTTCTGCTTTTTGTTAGATTTATATGTCCATCTTGTGTAACACAGATAGTATCTTCTATACGAACACCGAATTTTCCTGGAAGATAAATCCCTGGCTCTACACTCATTAATATTCCTGGCACCATAATTTCTTCTTCTTGCGGTGAGAAACGTGGATTTTCGTGAACATCAATACCAAAGCTATGCCCAAGCCCGTGTCCAAAATAGCCCTCGTAGCCATTTTTATAAATATGCTCTCTTGCTAGAGAATCCACATATTGTCCAGAAACTCCCGCTTTAATTCCTTCTAAAGCTTTTAATTGCGCTTCTAAAACAGTGTTATACACTTTTTTCATTTCATCTGTTGCAGAGCCGATAACTATCGTTCTTGTCATATCTGTGCAGTATCCCGCATATTTTGCACCAAAATCCATTGTTACAAAATCGCCTTTTTCTAAAAGTTTATCACCTGGAACACCGTGAGGAAGACTTGAATTTTCGCCTGAAACAAGGATTGTTGAAAAAGCATTGCCTTCAGCGCCTAGTTTTTTCATTTTTGTATCTAGTTCTATTGCAAAATCTCTTTCTTTCACTCCTGCTTTTAAAATTGAAAGCATATAAGTAAGTGTTTCATCTGTTATCTCTTGTGCAACAGCTATTGCTTTTAATTCATCTTCGTCTTTCACTTTTCTTAAATTCATAATTTCTTTTGTTAAATCGCTATTTATATCAATATTAACATCAAGACCTTTTTTATATGAATTTAATGCACCAACAGTTAAGCTATCTTCCACAAATAAATTTTTAACATTGTGTTTTTTTAGTATTTCATTAATTTGAGTGTGCAGTTTATCTTGCATTATAATATTTTCGCATTTTGCTGTTTTTTTAGCAAGTTCGATATATCTAAAATCGATAATGAAGTATGATGCATCTTTTAAAACTAAAAGAGTGCCAGCGCTTGATTTCATTCCTAGAAGATAAAATCTGTTTTGCTCGCTTGTAATTAGAGCACCCTCAAAATTATCTCCCATCTTTTGTACTAGTTTTTGAATTTTTGTGTTCATTTTTTTGTTTCCTTTCATTTTCGTCTATTATAATTTTTTAAAATACTCATTCATCGCCTTTGCATCTATTCCTTGAGTGCCTGCTGATTCGCATATTATAGTAGGAGTTAATTTTCTTTCATATAATATATCCAAAAGAGGCTCAAATTCTGGCCCGTAGATAGTATCCTCAAAAGTTAAATGCTTTTTCTCGCCCTTTTGTGTGTATTCGATTTTTGAAAAATGCGAGTGAAAGTTTTGGCTTCTTTCATCTTTTAATTCTTTTTCAATTTTTTCTAAAATATATAAATAATCATCTTTTGATTTTATTTTCCCTATATCTCTTGCATTTAAATGCCCAAAATCTATGCAAGGAATTATCCTTTTATCTATTTTGCAAAGCTCTAAAACTTCATCTAAATCTCCTAATTGATTTAATTTACCCATCGTTTCAGGGCATAAAATCATATTGGAGTATCCATTTTCATCTAAGGCTTTTCGCATTAAATAAATAGTGTCTTTAGCTTTATTTAAAGCTTCTTCTCTTGAAATTTTTCCAGCAGAGCCTGAATGGAAAATTATTCTATTTCCGCCAAGAGAAGCGAGTGCTTTTGCAGAATCTAATATATAGTCAACACTTTTTAATCTAGTTTCTTCATTCACGCTAGACATTGAAATAAAATAAGGCGCATGCAAAGATATGCTAATATCATTTTCTTTTGATTGCTCATTTAATATTTTTAGAGTTTCTTCATTAACTCTTACGCCTCGCCCGCATTGATACTCAAACGCTAAAAGATTATGATGTTTTAAATAATCTATCATTTGGCTAGTTTTTTTATATCCTAATGTTTTAAAATCATCAGGAGTGCCCGCTGGCCCAAATCTAATCATTATAAAGGATCCCCGTTTCTTTCTATATGCCTTTTTATAAATCCTTTTTCAAATTTTCTTTTTATATCAAAGTAGGCTGTTCCTTCTTCTTTAATAGCTAAAACTAAAATAGAAGTCATCCCAGTTATATTTCCGCCTAGTATATCAGTTAAAATCTGATCGCCAACTATCGCCGTATTTTTTCTATTTCCGCCAATTTGTTCCATACATTTAAAAATATTAAACGGAAGCGGCTTCATAGAAAAGCTATGGTGTAAAAGGCCTAGCTTTTTTGCAAAAGGGGCAACTCTTTCCTCATAGTTATTAGATATAATTATCATATTTATTCCTGCTTTTTTCATAGTGGCAGTCCACTCTTCTATACCTTCCCACGGTGTTGGATTTTTATGAGTTGTAAGAGTGTTATCAACATCAAGGAGAAGATTTTTTATTCCCTTCTTTTTTAAAAAATCCACTGTTATATTAGTGGTTTTTGCAAAAAGAAAATCAGGATACATTATTTTCATATTTTTTAAAATTGTCCTTTCGAATATATAAAGTAAGTATATCATAAAAAAGCTTACATTCGCAAGAAAAATAAAATCCTGAAAATAAATTTCAAGATTTTATTTTTTAATTTTATTCCCACAAATGTAGTGTTTCACTATACATTTTGATATATTCTTTTGCTGATTTCTGCCAGCTACAGTCGGTTTGCATAGCTCTTTTAATTAGCTGTTTAAATCCATCTTTATCCCAGTAGCCATCGTATGCTCTTTTTGTGCAGTTGTATAAATCTTCGCCCGTGTAATTTTTAAATGTAAAGCCATTGCCAATTCCATCTAGAGAATCGCTTATACTGTCTTTTAATCCGCCTGTTTCTCTAACTATTGGAATAGTTCCATATCTTAAAGATATCATTTGAGAGAGTCCGCACGGCTCTGAGTGACTCGGCATTAAAAACATATCACTACCAGCATAAATTTTTCTTGCAAGGGAGGGCACAAAACCTATATAAACCCCAACTCTTCCTGGATATTCGCTAGCTAAATAATTAAAATAATCTTCATATTCTTTATCGCCACTGCCTAAAACTACCACCTGATAACCCATATCAATAATGCCTTTCATAGCATCTTTTACGATAGGAAGGCCTTTATGTTCTACTAGCCTTGTTACCATTGAGATAATAGGGGAGTTATTATTATTTAAATTAAATTCTTCTCGAAGTGCCTTTTTGCAAGCATTTTTTCCCATTTTAAAGGCGTCTTGATGATAATTTTTTATTATAATTTTATCAGTTTTTGGATTATGGCTTACATAATCTATACCATTTAATATGCCTAGTAATTTAAACTGCCTTTCATTTAAAAGCTCTGATAAGCCATGTGCATACTCAGGAGTTAGTATTTCTTTTGAGTAGCTAGGTGACACTGTTGTAACCTTATCTGCATTTTCAATAGCAGCTTTCATAAAGTTTGCAGAGTCTTTATATTCTAAATGATGTGCCCAGCTTTCTGGCACTCCTAGTAAATCTTCTATAATATCTTTTGAATACTGCCCTTGATACTGGATATTGTGAATTGTAAACACTGTTTTTATAGAGTAGAATTTAGGGTGATTTCTATATTCAATGTTTATAAAAAGATTAACAAGGGCTGTTTGCCAGTCGTTTGTGTGAATTAAATCCACTTTTATATCTGTATATTTAATCATATCGAGTATTGCTTTTGAAAAAAAAGCGAACCTTTCGCCATCATCTAAATGACCATAAATTCCGCCCTCTCTATTAAAATAATACTCACTATCTAAAAAATAATAATCTATATCATTATAATTTAATTTAAAAACTCCGCAATACTGTTTTCTCCAGCTTAAATTCACCTCAAAATGAGTTATAAATTCTAATTCATTTATGTATTTTTCTTTTATTTTATTATATAAAGGCAAAACAACACTTATATTTGTGCCCTCATCTTTTAAAGCTTTTGGCAAACTCCCTGCAACATCTCCAAGGCCACCAGATGCTATAAAAGGAACTGCTTCACTAGATGCAAATAATATATTCATTTTATAATCCTTTCCTTTTTAACTTTTAGCTTTTACTGCACATTTAATTTTAAATGGCAATACATTAGGATTTACAAAAAGCCTTGCTATTAAAAAAACAGCAAAGCTTTTTTATAAACTAAAACTTCTTTATATAATTGAGTTTTTAACTAGGTATAGCGGGCTTTTCTCATTTCCAATTAATTTATTGCCATCAGAAATAACCACTGATTTATCGCAGATAATATTTTCTAAAACAACATTATCTCCAACTACAGTATCCTGCATTAAAACACAATTTTTAATATGAGAGTTTTTACCGATTTTCACTCCTTTAAATACCACACTTTTTTCAACTTCCCCCTCGATAAAGCATCCATCTGCCACAATACAATTTGAAACATTTGATTCAAGTGAGTATTTCACTGGTGCATCATCACGGATTTTTGTATATATTGGGTATTTTGAGAATAATTCTTTAATATTATTTGGATCTAAAAGAGATAGATTCGCATCAAAATAAGTTTTTAAATCAGTTATCCTTTTTAAAAAGCCTGTGTATTCATATGTACAAATTGTAAGCTCTTTAAGCCCTCTTTGAAGTACATCTTTTTCAAAGCTTGTATAGCCTCTTTTAATTCCTTCGCTTATCATAGTTATTAATAAATCTTTTTTAACAACATAAATCCAAAGGCTATTATTAACTTCACCTTTATTATCATCGTTTATAAATATATTCGTTACACAGCCCGTTTTATCTAGTTCAAAGGTTACATTTTCATTCATTGAAGAAGGATCTAGCACCTCTTTTTTATAAACAGCCGTAACATCGCACTCATTTTCTCTGTGAGTTTTTAAAACATCATTTAAATCAACACAGCCAACTATACCGCAATCTGATAAGACAACAGTATCTGCATTTGAGGATTTAATAGTTGTTAAAAGAGTGTGCAAAGCTTCAAGACGGCCATTATAGTATGTTCCGCCATTTTCTCTTGCAAAAGGAGGGAATATTCTTATTCCGCCAAGCTTTCTTGAAAGATCCCAGTCTTTACCTGATCCTATATGATCCATCAAGGAGATATAGTTTCTTCTCACTGGCATTATAACATCATCTATGCCCGCTGCCACTAGCATTGATAAATTAAAATCTATCAGCCTGTATCTTGCGCCAAACAAAACACTTGCCGTTGTTCTCTTTTTTGTAATTTCGCCAATTTGCTCATCATGCATATTAGGAAAAATTATACCTAGTATTTTTTGTGAATTAACAGCCATAACTACATTCTCCTTCCATCAGTGTAAATCATTGATTTTGTTTTTATTACTTCATTTTCTTTTATTTCAACATCGTTTCCTAAAACTGTTATACCCCAAGAATCTACATCCTCAACTTCTTCAGGGCGAGCGCCAATTAGAGCATTCTCGCCAATAGTAGAGTTTTCGCTGATTACCGCATATTTAATAACGGCATTTTTGCCTATTTTAACGTTTGGCATTATTATACTATCTTCAATAACAGCCCCTTCTTCGATAGTAACTCCTGGGAACACTACTGAAAAATCAACATCTCCTTTTATAATTGCGCCACCGCCAATAATGGCATGCTTTACTTGAGAGTCTTTTGAAATATAGTGAGGTGGCATATTATTATTTCTTGAATAAATTTTCCAAGCACTATCCCACACATCAAAAGGCACATTAGGATTTAATAAATCCATATTAGCCTCCCATAAAGATTCTATTGTCCCAACATCTTTCCAGTAGCCATCAAATTCATAAGCTTGCATATTTTGATTGTCTTTTAGCATTTTAGGAATAATGTTTTTTCCAAAATCATTATCGCTATTGCCATCTTCTTCATCTTCTGTAAGATATTTTTCAAGTTTTTCCCAGTTGAATATGTAAATTCCCATAGAAGCAAGGGTTGAATCTGGCTCCTTTGGTTTTTCTGTAAATTTTGTAATTGTGCCATCTTCATCACAAGTCATAATTCCAAATCTTGAAGCCTCTTCTTTTGGAACATCTAAAACTGCAATAGTGCAATCTGCGCCTTTTTCTTTGTGATGAGTTAGCATTAAATCATAATCCATTTTATAAATATGATCCCCTGAAAGAATTAAAACATATTCAGGATTATATCTTTTAATAAATTGGATGTTTTGATAAATTGCATTAGCTGTGCCTGTATACCAGTCGCTTTTATTTGCTTTTTGGTATGGAGGCAGAACATGAACACCACCATAGTTTCTATCTAAATCCCATGGCTGGCCATTTCCTAAATAATCATTTAGTTCTAAAGGTTGGTACTGTGTTAAAACGCCTACTGTGTCTATACCGCTGTTTATGCAATTTGATAGGGGAAAATCTATAATCCTATATTTTCCGCCAAAGTAAACTGCTGGTTTTGCAATAGATTGAGTTAGTGCATAAAGTCTTGAGCCTTGTCCGCCGGCTAGGAGCATTGCTATACATTCTTTCATAACTGTAGTCCCTTCGTTTTCATATTCTATTTTTTTATTTTTAAATAAATTGTAGACATAGATGGAATATTAATTTTTATAAAATTGTCTCTTCCGTGTCTTAATCCTTTTTGCGATTCTATTTCTCTGTTTTTCTCCTTTGTTTGCCCGCCAAAATCTATATAATCGCTGTTAAAAATTTCTATGTATTTGCCGCTTTTTGGAACTCCTATTTCATAAAAGTCCCTTTGTGTGTTTGAAAAGTTTGTAATAGAGATTAAAAAATCTCCCTCTTTATCTTTTCTTATAAATGCTATTGTGTTTTGAATATTATCATCTGGAATTATCCATTCAAATCCCTCACTTTTACTATCTAGTTCCCATAGCGATTTTTGATTTAAGTAGATATTGTTTAGTGTTTTTGTAGTGTATTGAGCGCCTCTGTGAAGGCTATCAGCAAGCGCTGGCCAGTCGATTTCTGTTTTTTCATTGAATTCTTTATACTGCCCAAATTCCTGTCCCATAAAAAGAAGTTTCTTTCCAGGGTGCGCCATCATATAGCCTAAAAACGCCCTTAAATTCGCCATTTTTTGATAGTGCTCTCCTGGCATTTTAAAGCCTAGCGAGCCTTTCATATGAACTACTTCATCATGACTTATTGGCAAAATGAAGTTTTCTGAAAAGGCATACATAAAACCAAAAGTTAATTTATGATGCGAGCCTTTTCTAAAAAATGGATCTGTTTTTATGTAAGATAGTGTGTCGTTCATCCAGCCCATATTCCATTTAAAATTAAACCCAAGTCCGCCCTCGCTCACTGGGTGAGTTACAAGGGGATAAGCCGTTGATTCCTCGGCTATCATTAAAACATCAGGATTTCTTTTAAATATTTCGGTGTTTAGTTTTTGCAAAAAGCTTATAGCCTCTAAGTTGTGATTTCCGCCATAGATATTTGGAACCCAATCGCCCGTTTCTCTATTATAATCAAGATAGAGCATACTCGCCACCGCATCAACTCGAAGTCCATCGATGTGATATTCCTCTATCCAATAAAGGGCATTGCTTATTAAAAAGCTTTGCACTTCATTTTTGCCAAAATCAAAAACCATTGTGCCCCAGTCTTTTTGCTGTGCCTTATTAGAATCCTCATATTCATAACAAGCAGTTCCATCAAATTTATAAAGGCCAAATTCATCTTTTGGAAAATGAGCTGGCACCCAATCAAGGATAACTCCTATATTATTTTCATGCATATGATTTACAAACCATTTAAAATCCTCAGGTTTTCCATATCTACTCGTTGGCGCATAGTATCCGCCAACTTGATATCCCCAAGAATCATCAAATGGATATTCTGTAACAGGCATAATTTCAATATGGGTATATCCC
Organism: uncultured Oscillospiraceae bacterium; assembly: GCA_964369205.1. GTDB lineage: Bacteria > Bacillota > Clostridia > Oscillospirales > Ruminococcaceae > RGIG3102. The sequence goes on from CAYJEK010000034.1 coordinate 9,932, forward strand.
ATATCTTTCACATATTCACATAAACTTTTTGCCATATCTTTATATGTGTATGTGTTTCCATCTAAATGCCTTAAAAATCCAGATAGGTGAACTTCATAAATATTCATAGGGCTATTATAGATAGCTCTTTTTGATTTATTTTTTAAAAATTGTTCATCATTCCAAATGAAATCTTGCTTTTCATAACATTTTGATGCATTTTTTGGCCTTGTTTCAAAATGATTAGCATATGGATCGCTTTTTAAAACCGTCTGTCCATTTATATTCTTAATAGCATATTTATATGCCATAAAATTTTCCGCTTCAATTTCACATTGCCAAATTCCAGAGTTTTCAATATTATAGAGCATAGTTTCTTCTATTTGCCAGTTGTTTTTATCGCAAACTAAGCTTACACTTACCGCCCGTGGAGCCCAAACTCTAAAAACCCATCTGCCATCATCTATTTTATGGCTTCCAAGAAAGTTTTGAGAGTAAAAAAGTTCTCCTCGCTTAAATAAGTAAATTTGATAACTCAAATCGCTTGATTTTATTCCATTTTCCATAATATTACCACCCCTTAATACTATATTAACATTTTATTAATTTTTTTCAAGAGATTTTCACTAAATTTTAATAAAAAATAAGACAATTTGTGCATTTCTTTTATTAAAGATGCATATTTGTCTTATTTTTGTCAATTTATCTATATTTTATTTTAAATTTTAATTGTAAAAGGTTTTCGCTTTTTATAAAAATAAAGCTCTGTTACCCCTTTTTTCTTTAAAAGAGGAATAACTCTATTAAAATGATTTTTTAAATCTCCCACACGATGACTATCGCTAGAAAGAGTTAATTTTGTTCCGCCTTCTTCAAGATATAAAGATAGGATAAAATCAGTATAGTAAAGAGTGTTGTATCTGCTTATTAATCTTGTGTTTAATTCAAGTGCCTTATCTTTTTTAATTAATATTTTAAATATTTTTCGCAGTTTATCTGAAAAATCATCTAAAAACATTTTTTCAGACACATACCTTAAAACAAAATCTATATGCGCTAAAACATCAAAATTATCTTGATAGGTAACAGCATCTAAAACTAAATCTAAGTATTCATTATAAGCGTCTTCATCACTTTTGTTTTTATAAAACTTTGGACTACTAACGTCCATAGTTCGCGAGTCGTGGACTGATAATAAAATTAAATCAAATTTTTGGCTATTTAAAACATTATCTATCTTTTCTTTTAAATCTTTTCGAAATCCGCATTCCACTCCAAAAAGAGTTTTTACACCATATTTCTCGCCCTTATTTTTTAATTCCTTTTTTAAGGCTTTAAAATTCGGGATAACATTTTCGTGATGATAGTAGTTACTATTTAAATCTAAATGCTCGGTGGTGATAAAATACTTATCTCCATTTTTTTTAGCTATTTTTAAATATTCGTCTATCTCTTCATTACTATCCGGAGAAAATTTTGTGTGAACGTGTTGATCATAAATATTCATAATAAACATTCTTTCCATATATTTTAAAAATTTTAGCTTTATAATTTTATTTTACCATATTTTTAAAATTCATCAAGTAAAGTTTTAGTAAGAAATTTTACACTTTTTTGTGATGTTTTCACAGAAAAAACTTAAAAAAAGGTATATAATAAAAGTAGCAATAGAAAGGAAAGGTGATTTTAATGAAAAATCAAAAGCAAAAGTTTTCACTTATATTTTTAGTAGTGCTACTTGTCTTAGCATTAGTTATGGGCATATTCAATAAAACAGGCCCTAGTATTACCACCGCTAATGAGTCTAATGCAGCAGAAAACAGCGACACTACTACCCCTGAAAAAGTTTTAGTTCCAGAGTTTATTATAAAAGATGTTGATGGCAATGATGTTGAATTTTCAAGTTTTCATGGAAAACCAACTGTTATTAATTTTTGGACCTCTTGGTGTGTTTTCTGTCAGGATGAAATGCCTGATTTTGAAAAACTCAAGGAAGATTATGGCGATGAGGTAAACTTTATCTTCTTAGACGTTGTGGGTGCAAATGGCGAGACTCAGGAAAAGGCACTTGCTTTTTTAGAAGACAATGGATTTGATGGGATAACTCCTCATTTTGACACTTACAGTGAAGCGAGCAGCCTTTTTGGAATAAATAGTTTTCCAACAACTGCCTTTATTGATGCAGAAGGATATCTTGTTTCAGGGATAGTTGGAAAAACTGACTACGATACAGTAGTTTTATATCTTGAGGATATGGAGGCGATTTAATGTCTAGCTATATCTTAATATTTTTTGAGGGGATTTTAGCATTTATATCTCCTTGTATTCTTCCACTGCTTCCTGTGTATCTTGCCCATCTTGGTGCCGATACTTCTCATGGATTAAAAACAAGATTTATAAAAACACTCGCCTTTGTTTTAGGCTTTTCAACTGTTTTTATTCTTCTTGGTGCTGGCGCTAGTGCTGTTGGTGGTTTATTAAATCAATATAGGGATTTAATCTTTCGCCTTGGCGGTGTATTTATGGTTTTTATGGGCTTTGTTTATCTTGATTTTATTACTTTAAATATTAAGAGTAATCAAAAAGCGGTAAAATCTGGCTCTATCGTAGAAAACTATATTTTCGGCCTTAGCTATGCACTCGCTTGGACTCCATGTGTTGGGGTGTTTTTAGGCTCTGCTTTAGTTTTAGCTAGCAGTAGCGAAACACTTTATCAGGGAATAGGGCTTCTTGCCTCTTTTAGCCTTGGGCTTGGTGTTCCATTTATAGTTTTTTCCCTTTTATATGAAAAATTAAAATCATTAACTAATTTCTTAAATAAAAATGCCAAAACAATAAAAACACTAGGTGGTGTTTTACTTATAGTTGTTGGGCTTTCGATGATATTTGATGTAATAGGAATTTATTTTAATTTATTTTTATAAAAAATAATGTTCAAATTAATAAAAATGTGCTAAAATATAACATATAGCTTTTTTAGTTGTATGTTATATTTTAAATATAGAAATTTTAAAAAAATAAAAACAGGAGATGTTTATGAGTATATTAGATGGTAAAAAAAATCTTCATTTTATAGGGATTGGCGGAAGTGGAATGTATCCGCTTGTGCAAATTTTAAAAAGCGAGGGCTATAATATAACGGGGAGCGATGTCAACGAGGGTGATATTATAACAGCTGAGAGGAATATGGGAATAAAAGTGAATATTCCACACGATGAAAACAGTGTTATAGGCGCCGACTTAGTTATTTATTCCGCTGCTATTTTTAAAGATAATGAAGAACTTTTAAAAGCCAAAGAACTTTGTATTCCTTGCTATGAAAGAAGCATTGTTTTAGGGGAAATTTCAAGGCTATTTAAAAAGAATATATCAGTAGCTGGAACTCACGGAAAAACAACTACTACAGGTATGATTAGCCAAGTTTTACTAAAAGCTGATTTAGATCCATCTTTAGTAATAGGCGGAAAACTGCCTTTAATAAATGGATATGGAAGAAGCGGAAAAAGCGATTTAGCCGTTATTGAAGCTTGTGAATATAGCTACACATTTTTAGAATTATCTCCATTTATCTCTTTAATTTTAAATATAGATCACGACCATTTAGAGTTTTTTAAAACATTTGAAAATCTGCAAAACACATTCTTAAAATTTGCAAACCTTGCCTCTGGATATGTTTTAATAAATGGTGATGATGAAAACACAACTGATGTTATTAAAAATTTAAATGTTCCTATAATAACATTTTCTTTAGAAAAAGATAGCGATTACAAGGCTATTAATATAAGAAAAGAGCATAAAAGCTTTTTTTCATACGATGTTTTATACAAGGGCGAAGAAATTGCCACTGTTCACCTATCTGTTCCTGGAAAACATAATATCTACAATTCTCTTGCTGCCTTTGCCGCTTCACATTTAATTGGAGTAGAACCTCAAAAAATTGCAAAAGGGCTAAATACATTTGGAGGAACTGGCAGAAGATTTGAAATTTTAGGCGTCAAAAAAGGGATAACAATAGCGGATGATTATGCACATCACCCAAATGAAGTTTTAGCAACACTTAGTGCAGCTAAAGAAATGGGCTTTAATAGAGTTATTGCTGTTCATCAGCCTTTTACCTATTCTAGAACAAAAATGCTTCTTGATGATTTTGCAAAAAGCCTTGAAATTGCAGATAAGGTTGTTTTAACTGAGATTATGGGCTCTCGCGAAGTGAACGACATTGGCATATATTCAAAAGATTTAGCTGATAAAATAGATGGCTGTGTGTGGTTTAATGAATTTAGTGAAGTGGTAAATTACACAAAAGGGATTGCAAAAGAGGGAGATTTAGTTATCACTCTTGGCTGTGGTGATATATATAAAGCAGCTAAAATGATGCTTGAAGAATTTTAAATTTTAAAAAGATGGTTTTTTAACCATCTTTTTTATTGTAATTTTATAAAAATAGTATTATACTTAAAAAATACTAATAAATTATCAAAAAGGAGAAATAATTATGCAAGAAATTACTAAAGGGTATGAACCTAGTGATGTTTTAGGCTTTTTTGAGGCTATCTCAAAAATCCCAAGAGCATCAAGAAATGAAAAAGCGGTGGCTGAATATGTTTATAACTGGGGCAAAGATCTAGGCCTTTTGGCTTATATCGATGATGCCTACAACGTTGTTTTAAAAAAGCCAGCAAGTAAAGGATATGAAAAATCTGCTCCTGTTCTTCTTCAAGGACATCTTGATATTGTTCCTGAAAAAACAACAGATTCAACTCATAATTTTGATACTGATCCACTTCCTTTATACGTTGAAGATGGAAAACTAAGAAGCCGTGGAACAACTCTTGGCGCAGATAATGGAAATGCTGTTAGCTATATGATGGGTGTTTTAAGTAGAAATGATTTTATTCACCCACCTTTAGAGTGTGTTTTCACTTCTGGTGAAGAAATTGGTCTTATTGGTGCAAACCTATTAGATGCAAATTCTTTTACAGCAAAAAGAATGATTAATATGGATGCAGGCGGACTTAATTCTTCTCTAACCACAGTTGGCTGTGCTGGCGGACTTGAATTTAAAATGACTCAAAAGCCAAACTTTGTTGAATTTTCAGGCGATAGCATAACAATTACTATCGACGGCCTTCAAGGTGGACATTCGGCGGGTGCTATACATAAAGGCAGAGGAAATGCTGCAAAACTAATGGCAAGAATTATAAATCACACTAATATTTTCACACAGGTAAATGTTGCTGAATTTTTTGGCGGTGATAAAATGAATGCCATTATTTCAAGCTGCAAGGCTACTATTGCAGTGGAAGATAAAGAAGTTGCATTAGAAGAAATCGCAAGAATTTGCCTTGATATTAAAGAGGAATTAAGAGTTACTGATAGTGGCTTTACTTTTACTATAGAAGAAACTCAAAAGCCTAAAACTATGCTTGAATACACTCAAAGCAAAAAATTTATGCAGTTTGTTTTAACTGTTCCATCTACAGTTAGAGATATGAGCTTTGAAATCGAAAATCTACCACTTAATTCAAACAATTTAGGAGCTGTTCAGCTTTTAGAAGATAAAATCCTTTTATGGACTCTTGCAAGAAGTGGCGATGATAGCCGTATGCAAGCTATGGGCGAAGAAATTTCAGCTCTTGCTGATATTTTTAATTACGATGTTGAAGTTGGGGCTGATTTTGGTGGATGGAAGTATAACCCAGAATCAAAATTAAGAGCAACTCATAAAAAATTATTTAAAGAAGTTTTTGGTGAGGAATTAAAAGAAGTGGCAACTCACGGCGGACTTGAGTGCGGAGTTTTCTTTGCAAAAGAGCCAGAAATGGATATTATTACCCTTGGCCCAAAATCAGACGGCGCTCACACTCCAAAAGAATACTTAATTTTAGAATCATTCAAAGAAATGTTTGAATATTTACAAACACTTTTAACTACTCTAGCAAAAGAAGATGTAAAATAAAAAAATCGGCTTATAAGCCGATTTTTTTAATATTTTAAATCTAAATCACAATGAGGGCATTTTTTTGGCACTACTGGATTTCTTCTTTCAAAGTACGAGCCGTTAAAAGTGAATTTTAAAAGTTTATTACATCTTGGGCATGATAGGGTGTAAAACATTTGCATTATCATATTCGCAAATATGATAATTGTGATAATATAAACTCCATATGTTGTATTAAAAAGAAGCTGAAACAATACTAATATTATCATACTCGCATGTATTAAATTATGTATTAAATTATTTCTTCTTAATTTTTCAATTTCTTTTTTATAATTTTCATCCATAAAATTCTCCTCCTTTTATTTTTTCTATTTTTATGATAAAATAATTTTATATAATTGTAAAGGAGTAAAATTAATGAAATTTTTAAAAAATCTAACTAAAAAGCAAAAATTAATATTTTATATCTCCTGCTCTATTCTAGGAGCTTTTTTAGGCTTTTTATACTATTATTTTATCGGCTGTAATTCTGGAGTTTGCTCGATTGCTTCTAATAAAAATAATATGATGCTATGGGGGGCTTTAATGGGGCTTTGTATTTCTAATATAATTGTGTAGCTTTTTATTCACAATTATATCACATTATTTTAAATTTATTTATTGACAAAACACACCCTGTATTATATAATTAACACACTACAACTTTGTTAGTTGTAGTTTTATTTTGATTAATACCGACCGAGCGGTCGGAAGTGTAGAAAAGGAAAATGTAATGATTAAGTATTCAGTTAAAAAACCACTTACAGTTTTTGTGAGTGTTATCTTAGTTTTAGTTCTAGGTGTTGTGTCGTTTTTAGGCCTTAGCACGGATTTACTTCCAACTATTAGCCTGCCTTATGTTGTTGTTGTAACTTCTTATCCAGGCGCTGCTCCTGAAAGGGTGGAAACTACGGTAACTCAGCCTATAGAACAGGCAGTTGCCACTATTTCAGGGCTTGAGAATATAACTAGTACATCTAGTGAGAATGTATCCACTGTTATGCTAGAATTCTCAGAAAGCATTAATATGGATTCTGTTATGATAGATTTAAATAATAATCTTGAGGCTGTTTCTGGCTACTTTGATGAAATGGTTCAGCCTCCAATGGTTATAAAAATAAATCCTGATATGCTCCCTATTCAAATGCTAAGTATCGACGTTGAGGGCATGGATGTTAAAGAGCTAACTGCCTATGTTGAAAATGAATTTCAGCCATACCTTGAAAGAATAAACGGTGTTGCAACTGTTGATGTTCAAGGCTCTGTTGAGGATTATGTTGAAATACATTTAAATCAATCTAAAATTGATGCTATAAATGATGATATATTAGGCGCTGTTGATGGCGAATTATTAGATGCAAAATATGATTTAACTTCAGCTCAAAAGGAAATCTCAGACGGACTTTCCGAGCTTACTACTCAAAAAAATGATGGATTCAAAAAGCTTGCCGACGGAAAAGCTGCTCTTGATTCTGGGATAGCACAAGCTCAGGCACTAGCTTCCCAAAAAGGACAACTAGAAGTTCAAAAAGGGCTTGTTGAGGGGCAAATAGAATTAATAAAAGCAAGGGACGAATTGCAAACACAAATTACAGGCATGCAAGCGGTAGTGCCTATGCTTTCTGCTATTCCTGATGAAACAACTCTTGGAGCTTTAAAGCTAGCTCAGCCAACACTTACTACAATAATAGATGAAATTATTTCACAAGGATTAGCAACAGATGATACTACTATGGGAGAGTTCCGTCCTATTTTAACTGCCACTTTGAATTCTGCAATAGCAGAAATGCAAGCTGGTGTTGCTGAAATGAATAAACAGCTAACAGCTATGGGTGTTGATGTTTCCTCTGCAACAGTGGACTCTTTAAATGCTCGAATTACACAAATAGACACTGCCCTAGTTGAGGCAACATTTTTAGCTACACAAATGGAAAGTACTTTAGCAGAGCTTCAAGCTTCTTATGCCACTCTTGAGGCAACTCAAATGAGCATGGTGAATGAGATCACTTTAGCTGAAAGCCAATTAACATCTGCTGAAATGGAACTTGAGGCAGGGCTTGAAGAATTTAATAAGCAAAGAGATGAAGCTTTAAAGACTGCGAATATCGATGGCCTTGTTACACAGGAGGCTTTATCTGGAATTTTAATGGCTCAAAACTTTTCTATGCCAGCTGGATATATAACCGATGGCGAAGATGAAAAAATCAGTGTTAAAATAGGGGATGAATTCTCTTCTATAGAAGAACTTGAAAACTTACTGCTTCTTGATATGGGCCTTGATGGAGTTGAACCTATTTACCTTGGTGATGTTGCAAGTGTTACAATAAGAGATAATCAAGATGACAGCTACACTAGAGTTAATGGAAATGCTGGTGTTATGCTTTCAATTCAAAAATCAAGTGTTGCCTCTACAACAGAAGTCACTCAAAGTATAAATGATGCTGTTGCAAAACTCGAAGAAGAAAATCCAGATGTACGCGTTACAACTCTTATGGACCAAGGGGTTTACATTGGCATTATCGTTGATAGTGTTATGGATAATTTAATGTATGGCGGTATTATTGCTTTCTTTGTACTTTTATTATTCCTAAAAGACTTAAAACCAACTTTAATTATTGCCTTTTCAATTCCAATAAGCTTACTTTTTAGTATTGTTTTAATGTATTTTTCAGGTGTTTCTTTAAATATTATCTCCCTATCAGGGCTTGCCCTTGGGGTTGGGATGCTCGTTGATAACTCGATAGTTGTTATTGAAAATATCTATCGTTTAAGAAATGAAGGGTATCCAAAAGTTAAAGCGGCAGTTGTTGGTGCCACTCAAGTTGGCGGTGCTATATTCTCCTCAACTCTAACTACTGTTTCAGTTTTCCTTCCTATCGTTTTCGTTGAGGGTATTTCAAGACAGCTATTTACTGATATGGGGCTCACTATAGCTTATTCATTATTTGCTTCTTTAATTGTGGCTTTAACAATAGTTCCTGCAATGTCTTCAACTATGTTAAACACTTCAAAACAAAAAGAGCAAAAACTATTTGATAAGTTTGTTAATTTATATGAAAAAGCTTTATCATTTAATTTAAAACACAGATGGATAGTTATCCTTTTAACTATTTCCCTTCTAGCGGTATCTTTATATAATACAACGAATATGCCTTTAGTTTTAATTCCTGAAATGGACTCAACTGAAATGCAGATGACTCTAACTTTAGAAGATACAAAAAAAGAGGAAGTTATTGCAGTGGGCGAAGAAATTGCAGCAAGAGTTGAAAAAGTGGAAGGTATTGAAACAGTTGGCCTTTCTATGATAACTAATTCTAGCGGAAGCCTTATGATGATGAGTGGCGGCGGCGAGGATACTATCTCTTATTATATAACTATTAATCCAGAATCTGGCAGAACTAATATGGATATAACCGAGGAAATCCGCTCTTTAACAACTGATTACGAAGAGCATTTAACTATCACTTCTAGTAATATGGATATTTCAGCGCTAGGTGGCTCTGGTGTTTCTTATGTATTAAAAGGAAATGATTTAGACATTCTTCAAGAAACAGCTCAAAGTATTGGGGATATATTACGAGACGTTGAGGGTGTTGGCGATGTTTATGATGGCTCTAGCGATTTAAATGAAGAGATAAAAGTTGATGTTAATAAAGAGGAAGCTATGAAACACGGGCTTACAGTTGCGCAAGTTTTCCAATTAATTAATTCAGAACTTTTAGAGCAAACAACTGCAACTCAATTAACTCTAGATGGAAAAGAATTAGATGCTATTGTAATTCCTGATTCTAATAAAAATCTAGTAGACTTATCAAACATCGTTGTGGCAACTGAAGCGGGCGAAGATGATGAAGAGGATAAAGATATTCTTCTAAAAGATATCGCTCATATCTATTCTGGCACAACAGCTCAAACTATAAATCGTGATAACCAATCTCGTACTCAAACAGTTGCCGTTACAATAGCTGATGGCTACAACGTTGGCCTTGTTTCTCGTGATTTAGATGCAGCACTTGAAAGCTTTACTCTTCCAGCTGGCTACTCTTTAGAGGTAACTGGTGAAAATGAGACTATAACATCAACTATCACAGATATGCTACTTATGATACTATTAGCCGTTATATTTATTTATTTAATTATGGTGGCACAGTTCCAAAGTTTACTATCACCATTTATTATTCTTTTCACTATTCCACTTGCTTTTACAGGCGGACTTTTAGCTCTTCAAATTCTAGGTATGGAATTATCAATAACCTCTTTAATAGGCTTTTTAGTACTATCAGGTGTTGTTGTTAATAATGGTATCGTGTTTGTTGAGTATGTAAATCAGCTTCGTTTGGAAGGTTTTTCAAAGCACGATGCTTTAGTAAAAACTGGTAAAGATAGAATTCGCCCTATATTAATGACAGCCCTTACAACCATCCTTGCTATGAGCACTATGGCTCTTGGAGTTGGTATGGGCGCTCAAATGAGCCAAGGTATGGCGATAGTTACAATAGGTGGTTTATCTTATGCAACTATTCTAACACTGTTTTTAGTTCCTGTTTTATATGATATTTTACACAGAAAAGAAATTAATAAGATAGACGTTGATTTTGAAGTAGAGTAGGTGATTAATATGAACTATTCACAAAAACAGCTTGATATTATAAATGCCACTATGGATATTCTAAATAGTGGCAAAGAATTAAATAAGATAACTGTTAAAGAAATTGCAGATTATGCTGGAATTGGAAAAGGCAGTGTTTACGATCATTTTAAAAGTAAGGAAGAACTCATTTCACTTGCAATTATTAAAAATTTTACTGATGGTTTTTTAGAAGTTGATAAAATTATAAAAAAAGATATTTCTTTTAAAGAAAAAATATATTCTTTATATAATTTATTAATTTTGGATATTAAAAGTAAAAGTAGTTTATCTATATTAAATTTAATTTCAACAGCTAAAAGCTTTGATGATATAAAATGCATTTTTCCAAAAAATGAATTTTCTCCTTTAAATAAATTAAAAGAAAGTCTTCAAAGCCTTTTAATCCAAGGAGTATACGAGAAAGTTATCCTAATGCCCACCGATGTAATCTACACAGAAATGGCGATATTTGCAAATCTTTCTTCACTTTCAAGATTTATAACAGCCTCTCATTTAGGCTTTGAAAATCACGATGAACATCTAATAAAAGAATCAGCTTATAAGCTTTTAATAAAATCTTTAAGTTAATAAAATTTGCTCATAAAAATGATACAGCTATAGCTGTATCATTTTTTTGTATTACATTTTAATTTTAAATATAAAATAAACTAAAATATATTTTTATTTTAATTTATATAGATAAACTGTTAAATATTTTTGATTTGCTTTTTTTTATAAATTCTATATGTTAATATTAATATATACATATATCCAAGATAAATAGATTTAAAGTTTCAAACACTAAAGAAAGGAACTAGATTATATGAAATACGATTATGACATTGCCGTTTTAGGGGCGGGCTCTGCGGGGCTTGTTGTGGCTGCTGGAGGAAGTGCCCTTGGGGCAAAGGTAGTTTTATTTGAAAAAGATTTAATGGGGGGCGACTGTTTAAATTACGGCTGTGTTCCATCAAAAAGTTTTATACATGCATCTCACATGGCTCACACTGTAAGACAATCAAATAAATACGGCATTATAGGCGAACTTAGCGGTGTTAATATAAAAAAGATAACAGATTATGTAAGAGAGGTTATCGATAGCATTGCACCCCACGATTCGCAAGAGAGATTTGAGGGACTTGGAGTTAATGTAATACGAGAAAAAGCCGAATTTTATAATGAAAATACAATAAAGGCAGGTGATAAACTATACACCGCTAAAAACATAGTTATCGCAACGGGCTCTTCTGCAAACATTCCTGATATTCAAGGACTATCTACTATAAAATACTACACAAATCATAACATATTTAAAATAAACACTCTGCCTAGAAAATTAATTGTCCTTGGTGCTGGCCCTATTGGACTTGAAATTGGGCAGTCTTTTTTTAACCTTGGAAGCGAAGTTTGTATTATTGATAGAAATAAAAATCTATTTAATAAAGACGAGCCTGAGGTGGGGCCTTTAATGATGGAAAAGCTTTTAGGAGATGGGCTTGTTTTTGAAATGGATGCCTCTATTATTGAAGTGGAAGAAATTTTAGGAGAAATAACTGTAACTATAAAATCAGGAGAAGATATAAAAAAAATTACAGGTGATGCCCTTTTAGTATCACTTGGAAGAAAAGCAAACACTTTTGATTTAAATTTAGATAAAGTTGGAGTTAAAACTAAACGGAACGGGCAAGTAGAAGTGAATGAAAAGTTGCAAAGTTCTGTTAAGAATATTTATGCTGCTGGTGATGCTACTGGTCCTTATAATTTCACTCATTCTGCTGGATATCAAGCAGGAGTAGTTCTGCAAAATGCCTTATTTGGAATACCGAAAAGTGTTGATTACTATAATATAGCTTGGAGCACATACACACAGCCAGAAGTTGCCCATGTTGGCCTTTTAGAAAAAGAGGCGAGAGAGTGCTGTGATGAAGTTCTAATTTATAATGTTCCGCTAGATAAAAACGATAGGGCAAAGGCCGAAAGCGACACTGTGGGATTTTTAAAATTAGTTTTAGATGGTAAAGGCTTTGTTTTAGGTGCAACGATTGTTGGGAATAAAGCTGGTGAATTAATTGCATTTGCCGCTCTTGCCGTTACTGAGAAATTAAATATCTCGGCTTTTAATTCTGTTATTCTGCCGTATCCAACTCAAAATGAAGTGTATAAAACTGCCGCTAGTAATTTTAGGCGCGATCATGCAAAAGAGTGGCAGATGAAAATACTTAATAAAATAATTGATATTAAAAGATAGAAAGGGGAGAGTTATTATATGAAAAACATAAAAAAATTTATTCCGCTTATTATAGTGGCGCTGATTTTATCAGTTATCTTTTTGTCTCCTATAAAAAATTATTTAAATGCTAAAACTTTAGAAAGCTTTATTGTTTCTATTCAAAATTCTCCTTATGCTGCGCTAATTTTTATAGGTCTTTATATTTTAGCCGTTGTATTTTTAGTGCCAGGCCTTGCGCTCACTCTTTTAGCCGCACCTATTTTCGGGCTTTTTAATGGTATATTATATGTCGTTATCGCATCGAATATTGCTTGTAGTTTAACATTTATTATATCAAGAATTTTAGGAAAAGATTTTGTTTTAAAAATTTTTAAGGGAAATAAGTTATTTGAAAGTGTAAACTCAAAAATAGAAAAAAATGGATTTATATATATGCTTTATTTAAGGCTTATCCCTATTTTCCCTTTTAATTTAATAAACTATACCGCCGGCCTTACCTCTATAAAATACACCCACTATGCTGTGGCAAACTTTTTTGGGATGCTCCCTGGAACTGCAATTTACTGCTATGCCGCATACACCGCAACAGATATAAAAGATAATCCTTTAGGAATAATTATTTCTATTTTAATTTTAATTCTTTTTACAGTGGGCACTTCAATAATTTCAAAAAAACAAACAAGAAAAGAAAATGCAAACGATATTATGCCTAAAATAGAAAAAGCCAAAACATAAAAGGGAGTAAATATTT
>CAYJEK010000035.1:0-18339 GCA_964369205.1 uncultured Oscillospiraceae bacterium
CGTAAATCATCTATGTTATACTTCATCATAGTAAGTCTTTCAAGGCCCATACCAAATGCAAATCCTGAATACTTAGTTGAGTCTATTCCGCAGTTTTCTAAAACTACTGGATTTACAACTCCAGCTCCTAATATTTCTATCCAGCCCTCACCTTTACACATTCTACAGCCACTACCACCGCATTTAAAACAGGTCATATCCATTTCAGCGCTAGGCTCTGTGTAAGCAAAGTGATGCGGACGAAAACGAACTTTTGTCTCTTCGCCATAAATTTTCTTAACAAATGTTTCAAGTGTTCCTTTTAAATCAGCCATTGTAATATTTTCATCAATAACAAGGCCTTCTATTTGATTAAACACTGGTGAGTGAGTAGCATCTATTTCATCAGCTCTATAAACTCTTCCTGGCACAATAACTCTTATTGGCGGCTGTTTTTCTAGCATAGTTCTTACTTGCATTGGACTTGTTTGTGTTCTTAAAAGGATATTTTCTGTTATATAAAAAGTATCCTGAGTATCTCTTGCAGGATGTGATTTTGGCATATTAAGCATTTCAAAATTGTATTTATCAAATTCAACTTCTGGGCCTTGAACTGTCTCAAATCCCATACCTAAAAACACTTCTTTAAATTCATCTAAAGCTAGCTGTAGTGGATGTCTTTTTCCCATTGAAATTTCTTTTCCTGGAAGAGTTACATCTATTACCTCTTCTTTTAGCTGTTTTTCTAAAAGAGCTTTGTTTATTTCAACTAATTTTAAATCAAGTGCTTCCTCCACACTAAATCTAACATCGTTTGCAAGTGCTCCCATAATAGGTCTTTCTTCTGCTGAAAGTTTTCCCATTTGTTTTAAAATTGCTGTGATTTCGCCTTTTTTTCCAAGCACTTTTATTCTTATATCTTCTAAAGTAGATAAATCTTGTGCATTTTCAATTTCTAAAAGCGTTTGATTTTTAATGTTTTCTAATTGCTGTTTCATTATAAATTCACCTTTCTATATCTTTATATATTTTTTCAAATAAAAAAGCCCCTTTTTCATCTGAAAAAGGGACGAAGTTTTTCTCCGTGGTACCACCCAAATTTTTATGATTTTATCATAAACACTCTTTTTGCATATAACGGTGCTCACCGACTAGACCTACTATTTTTTCAGCCAGCTTCTCCTAAGGGAACTTCAAATTATTATTTTTATGCTTTTCCAGCCACAAGCACTCTCTATAAAAAATAAATAACTCTACTTTTCTTATTCACAGAATTTAACTTATTCATTATAATATAAAAATAAAAAGTTTGCAATAGGCAATACAAATAATATATAATAAATATTATTAATAATATTACTAAAAGGAGAGGTAAATGATATACGGAATCGGTGTTGATATAACAACTATTTCAAGGATAACTAAAAGCATAAAAAGAGAAAGCTTTATTAATCATGTTTTTGGAGAGGATGAAATCTCTTTATTTATATCTAATGAAAAAATCAAATTCCCTTCTCTGGCTGCAAATTTTGCTGCAAAAGAAGCTTTTTCAAAAGCTTTAAAAACAGGAGTAAGGCATTTTAATTTAAATGAAGTACAAGTTTTGCGGGATGATTTAGGCGCTCCTTATTTTTTATTTTCTGGAAATGCTAAAAAAATTATAGAAGAAAAAAAATTATCCGCCTTTATATCTCTAACTCACGAAGAAGATAAAGCAGCAGCATTCGTTATCCTAACTCACAATATTTAAATTCAAGAAAGGCAGCCTAAAGGCTGCCTTTTAGTTTTATTCTATTTATTTTTTATATTCTTCAAGTTCTTTAATTAATGCATCTAAAACTTCTTGATTGATGGTATAAAACACCCATCTGCTCTCTTTTCTACTCGACACTATTTCACTGTCACATAGAATTTTCATGTGGTGGGATAGAGTTGATTGTCCAATATGAAGATTTTCTAAGATATCACCAGCACAAAGCTCGCCTTCTTTTAAAAGGTCCATTATTTTTAATCTGTTCTCATCACCAAGAGCTTTTAATACCCTTTCACGTTTAGTCATTTTTCTACCCTCCTTTTCTTTTATCGATGCATAGAAATAATTACTGCACCTTCTCTTTAGTTATATTTTACAAGAAACTTATTTCCAAATCATTACATTTCTATTAATATTCATATGTTCTTTTTTAAATATATAAAGTTTCGCTTATTTTAACATTTATCTGCCTAAATAATTAAAAATATTCGGTAAGTATGGGCTTTTTTCATCATCTTCTTCATTTTCTGTTTTAATATTTAAAGAATAGTTCGGAGCAGAAACATATGATCCTTGGTTTTTCACACTACTTTGAGCCTTTTCAATTTCACTTTGATAGCTACTAGCCGCGCTTTGCATCATCCTATCATACTCCTCTTGCTCTTTTCTTAGCTGCTCATCTCTTGCTGCTATTAATTTATTTAATTCGCTTAAAAAATAGTCTTCGATATTGTTTCTTGCACCTTGATAATCGCTTTCAATTTGCATATTACCTGTTTCATTAGCGCCCCCATCAAGACCAGTTTGAGCAAGATTAGAAGGCAGAATGTCCAGCTTCTTTTCTTTTTTTATATATTCATTTTGCAACTCTTTTTCTCTTTCGCTATCAAGATTTGCTTTTGAAGTATCGTAATCTACATTAATACTTGATAATTCAGAGCCATATTTATCACTAAGACTTTTTGTTTCTTCTAAATATTCTTTTTCCACTAAAGAAGTTACATCATAGGCTGATGATGCTGATTTATAAGTGTATTGATTACTTGATGGCATAAATTTATTTACAAAACTATCTACCGTTTGTGTTTTTCGAGTTTGCTGATTTTGTATGTTATCAATTTCATCTTCGCCTATTTCTTGATACTTACCATCAACATACTCATAATTATAAAGCGCCATACTCTTCCTCCTTTAATTCCTTAAATTCTTCCTTCGTTATTAAAAATATTTCGTTAACAAATTCTTCTAAAACTTTGGCTGTTAAAACTGGTTGCAAAAAATTTGGCAAGAATGCATTTAACTTCCCGCAAACATAGCTTAGTTTTTCTTTTCCTGAATTTTTAATTAAAATATTTTCCTCTGCCCATAAAATAGCATCAAAAACATATTCTATAACCTCAGTTTTTGTCAAATTTTTGCTTAATATTACTTTTAGTATAATATAAGCTGCCACTATAATTACCAAAATGCCAATTACTATATAAACATTTTCCTTCATATATTATCCTTTCTAATTTAAAATTCCTTTTTCACTTTTTTTCTATTAGTCGAATTCTGCTTTCATGATCTTGCAGTATTTTTGTATTGTCATTAATTCTTATATGTATTTTGTTATGACTATCGCTATTTTTATCTTCAAATTTTGAAATTGTATTTATTATATTATTAACACTAAGTGTTAAATTACTTATTGTAGTGTTTAATTTAACTATAGGAGACACTATTGATTTAATAAATGCTGCAATAGTTATAACGGTTGTAAAAATTAGCCACTCGATAGTATCTCTCCTCCTTTAAAAATTAGTGCTATTAAAAATTCTATAATAACCTTTAGTGCTGATTTTTTATTTGTAGAGTTTTTAATAAATTCTCCAAATAAAATATTTTTATCTAAATTATTATCGTATCCAAAATCCATTCCATTATCAGCGGCATACTGCCATAAATAACATTCTCTATCCGGAACATCTACATTAGGTCGAGCATACCAGATATAAAAATCTGTATTTTTAATAAAATAATCCATTTCATACTTATTGTCCCAGTAATCCTTATTTAAATATACCCCTGCTTTATATCCTCTTTTAATTATTCTGTCGCAGTAAGTTTTTGTTAAGTTTTGAATTTCTATTGGTGATATATCTCTTCCTTCTTTTAAATTCCACTCATAGCTAAAGCCTTCCCAGTCGCAGAATATTGGAAGATTCACACTAGAGGCAGTAATGCCATACTTTTCTATAGTATCAATTAAAAAATCGGCTTCTTTTATTGCATCCTCTTCATTGTAAAAATAATTTGCAGAATAAAATCCTAAATTTGTTTTACCTTTTAAAGCTTCTAAATTACTTTTTAAATTTCTATCTTCACTCTCACTTCCTATTGCTACTCGAAGTATAAAAAATTCTGCTTTTTTATTTTCTAAAATTTTTTGAGCTGCATCTTCCGTTTGATGGTGTGAAATATCAACTCCAAAAGTTTTTTTGCTTAAATCCTCTACTTCTTCATTTTCAGCTACCCAAGATAACCCGCCATCATCTAAAACAACTACATCTCTTCCTAAAATAAACAATTCATTTATTGCTGCCTGATTTTCTATAACGAAAACTCCATCTCCATTTTGAAATTGAGAGGCTGATTTCCATTTCCCTTTTCCTGCTTCTATATGTACGTGATTCGAAAATTTATTAGCTACACCAGAGCCCATTCCACCCTCATCATAAAAGTATTCACCTTGACTTAGAATTTGCCCTTCACTAACATTAAACTGACTATCGTGAATACATAAAAGTCTTAAATAGTCGCTCGTGCCATCTGCAAATATCACCTTTTCTAAACTTTCAAGATATAATTCTCCATTTGCATTAAAGCGAATTCTTACAACTCTCATATCACAAGGACAATATAATTTATCTACTCCTGTATCTTTTCCGCCAAAATCTAAGGCAAGTGAGCCTAAGTGCGATCCAACAAAACTATTTTGTGTAACTCTTAGATATTCCATAAAAAACTTTGCTTTTTGCATGTATATCCCTCCCATTTACCTCTTTTAAATTACTACGATTTTAACACCTCTCGCAAAGCTTTTTCTACTGGTGTTAATTTGCCGAGTTTTAAAATTAGTACATCGTCTAAATCTGTTTGTGTTATTTTTTCTGTATCATATTTTTGATCGATTTCAATTTTCAATCTTAATATATACTCCTCGTATATATTTGTAATTTCTTTATTAGTAAGAGTTATTATTTTTACATTCTCTTCATCGCTTGCAATACTATTTAATTCACTAATATCCACAAGCTTTGGATTAAATTCAAAAGTTAAAGTTCTTCTATTTGAGCCATTAAAATACTCCTCTGTTTCTATCGCTTTTAAATATTCAAATTCTTTATTATTACTAAATTTTATAATCATTTTTTCTCCTTATTCTAATATTATATTGTTATAGCTAATAGGGCCTATCGTTTTTCCATCACCATAAAATCTAAAGCCTAGTGCATAACTTCCATTTAAAGTTGATATATCAATTTCTTTTTCTCCGTTTGAGACAACTATAGACCTCACTACGTTATCTGACCAAACACTATTTACAGATGATGTATACATCATTACACTAGCAATACCTAAATCTGCCCCCGAGCGAGTGACTTTAAGTTTTTTATAATCGGCTAAATTAATTATATTATTAGTTATCCACATCTCATCTGCCCAAGAATTTGATAATGTAATATTTAATTGAGTTCCTGTAGAAGGCCAGCTAGGATTAATGCCATCTACATTTTTCCATCCACCTGTTATATCATTGTTTAATGGCCCATTTAAAAATATAGGTACTTCTGCTTGCCATATTTCGTGTAATGTCGTACCATCATTTTCTAAAACTGCTCCCACTTGATGCTCAGCAGTACCATCATTATCAAATATTTTCCCAACAATATGCTGGGCTGTACCATCATTTTCATTTATTGGCATAATTATAATCATTCCTTCCTTTTTATTTTTTATTTATTTCCTTTGGAAAATTATATAAGCCGTTGTTTTATGATGAGTTCCACTTGAATTTGTGGTGGCTGAATTTAAAACTCTTATATCTTCACTTGAATTACTTGGCACTATTATATCTCCTGTAAAACTGCCTCCTGCTTTATTCATAACATCTTCTTTTACTGCATAATAATCTGGTGTTTTTCCGCCTAATTTCTCTGCATTCATAGCATTATCGATTACACCATCATTATCTTTATCAAAAACAGCCTTTGACATATCGCCTGTTCCTATTTCATAAATTTTTTGATTAATCGCAGTATCCACCTGTGTTTTTGTATATACATTATTTACAATATGTTCAACTACTTCATTATGTTTATCCGCTATATGATTTGGCAGTTTATCAAATCTTAATTTATTCTCATTCGAATCGCCATTTAAAATATCAAGTGCGCTAACTAATCCATATGTATTCTTATCTTCTGTAGTAATTTTTGCTGTATTTAAATCCATTTTATCCTCCTTTTATATAATTAATAGGGGTGTAACATTTAATAAAACTAAATATACCAAATCCTTCATTCACTTCTTCATTCGAAAAATAGAATTGTAGTGCTACATATTTTTTTATTTTATGTCTTATAACTATACTTCGAGCATTATCATTTGAAACAAAATTAAAAACGTTAAAATCTATATAATTAAAATCGAGTATTCCTGCTGTATAATCTAAAATATTCTTATCTTCTGTTTCCTTTAATGTTTTATATCCTATTTTTATAGACGAGCGAATCATCGGTTTTAAAGTTAAAACACAGCCTTTTTTACTCAAAGTTTTGCTCATTAAAGCTAAATCATCATCATCCATTTTAGTACTCCAAACGGCTTTTATCGCTCTTCCATCATCTGAAAATCTATCCATCCCCTCAATGTTTGATTTAAAAACACAGATGTTCCCTTCTACATCCCCAAAATATAGCAAATCATCAATACTCATAAAGCAGGTTGCATTTATGCCTTGCCAAAAATATGCCTCATAAACAAAACTACTATGCATTTCAACTTCGCTTTTCTGCTTTGAGTCTAGTAAATACACATTCCCATTAATAGCAATTAAGTAATAGTTTCTCCACACGTGAGCCACTGCATTCTCTAAATTTTTCTCCGCTAAAAGCTTATTATCTATAAAATGAGAGCGGTTTTGAAGAGTTCTTTCAGCCGTTATTGTATTACTAGTTATCGCATATACACCATTCCTTGATAAGAATAATGGCTCATCAACGAGCTGTGCAAAGCTATAAGGCGACACCGCACCAACACCAGTTATACTTCCTTGCAGTGTAAAATAAGTTTTATCATCTTCACCTTTATATGGAGTTCTTAAAAATATAGTTGTATCTTGATTATTATCCTCTTTCACAATTATTAAGTGCTGACCTATTTTGCCATACCCCATCACTTTAGTGTTACTACTGCCTATAACGTTGTAATCTGTTTCGGCAAAATATGTTGGATCATTTGTAGATGAAAACCAATCATATGAAGGATATTCTGCATTACCTGTTAAAAAAACTCTTGTATCAGAGCCTAGCCCATAAAAAGTGTGTATATTACAGCCTATAATTTTATTTTTGTTTTCTAGATTATCCACAGCATAGGTTATAAAAACATTATCTTCTCCCTCAACACTGCTTTTTGCAGGAGCTGTTTTAAAAATCACTTTTCCATTAGTTCTATCCACTGTAAATTGATTATTTTCTTGATACTTCGTTGAGGTTTCTTCACCTGTTTTAATTTCCACTTCAACACTTTCACTGCCAATATTTTTTGAGTATAAAAAGTATTCTTTAGAAACTCCATCAGATAAAAATTTTTCACGTCTTTTATTTTGCAATAAATTTACAGCTTCTAGCGAAGTGCCTGCGCCTTTTGGAGATTTTGCTATTAGAGTCGTTGGCACATATGCTATATCACTCACATTTTGAATTTCATTAAAATCCCAAACTAAAAATTCTTTACCGGTAATAATAAACACCTTTGTTTTATTATCGTGAGTTGCAAAAAATATTGAGGATTTTCCGCTGTTTACTCCTGTGTGAATAATGCTAATTTCATCATCTACAATTTTATAAAGCTTATCGTTTGCATGAATTACTATCACATCTTTTTTATCTATTTCTCCATTTGCCATTGTATAAATTGGCTTTTCAACATTAAAAAGTGTTTTAAATCCTACTCGCTTTTCAGGTTGACCTGATTTATCAGAAATCATATTCACACTGTAAGGCGAGCGCCTTTTATCCACAAGTATTGCATCTTGAGAAAAATCAACTCCTAAAAATTCATCATACACTTTAGTTCTTAATTTTCTTGAAGGGCTAATTTTTATTGGCATTATATATTCACCCCTCTTTTAATACCTGCAATTTCTACACCACCATTTAATTTTAAATTTGAAAGCTTTAATTCATAATCGTTATAATATATATCTGCTTTAGTTGCATCATCATCTCTATATAAATAAAATGCGCAAAGTAATGGCAGAAGTATTTTAGTGCCTACATCAAAATCAAGCTCAAAATCATCGCTTGTTTCTTTTGAAATTTGAATAGGAATTCTTTCATAAACAAAAGTATATAGCCCTTTTGAATATAAAATCACTGTATTATTTAAAAGCTGTGTGTAGTCTTCATACTCAAAGCTTTCACCTAAAACTTCATAAACTCCATTTTCTTTTTTATAATTTTCAGTTTTATAAATTTTATGTAAACTTAAAAACTCATTGTCAGCCTTTTTTAAATTTATAGCATCTGATTTATCTAAAACTTCAAAATCCAATGTTTTATAAAATGGTTTATATTCAAATGAAATCACATTTAAGCTTCTATTTATAGCAGTTATCATTATATTTTCATCTTCTTCATAGCTATCACTCGTCTCAAATCCTAGTGCTAGTATTTCATTTTTCAATTCCTTAAAAGTTATAACAAATCACTCCTTCCCTTTAATATTTTATTAATTTTAGATATATTTTGCTTTTTCTAATAATTTTTTAACATTTGCTTTAACAGTGTAGTCTTTTCCTTTAATAAAAGTTTCTTCTTTTGAGTTAATGCAAATCTTTATCACTTCATCACTTTTATTTAATGGGTCCTTTGGAATTCTAATAGTGTATTCGCCTTTTTCATTTTTTTCTTTTTGTGTTTTTTCTTTTGTATCAATAATATTATTCATAATAAATCCTTCTTTCTTATTTTTTTATAGTGGCTCTATTAAAGAGCCACTATATTTTTTAAATTTTAAACTGTTGCCGCTGTATCTATTCTAACTATTGCCATTTCATTCAATCTTTTAACAGCCATTAAAGCTTTCCAGCCAGCAGATGCTCTTTGTTCTAAAGGATCTGCAGAGCCAGAAGAACCTGCATCTTTTACAATAACTTTTGGGCTTGATGAATTGCCACCTTCTAAATCTACACAGCCATAAGCATCTTTTGCAACAATAACAGTTGAGTGAATATCAATGTTGTTTGCATTAGTTAAGATTTGTGTATTCGTTGTATCAATAAATCTTACTCCGTGAAGTTTTCCAATTTCGCCTTTTTGAATATTTGTGCCGCCATTATATTTACTAACGTCTTGCCATAGTGGATCTTTTTGTAAATCGTAAGCTACATTATGATTTATAAATCCATAAAAATATCCTTGGTCTATTGTTTTTGCATTTGCATTTCTAAGTGTTCTCACTGCTTTTTTAATTAATTCTGAAGTGATAACATCACTCGCTGCTAAATCATCAATATCTGTTTTATTATTTGGATACTGCACATTTGTTCCGCTTGACACTTCTCTCATTGCTATAGTGTCTAAAGTGAGTGCTGCTTGTTCTCCTAAAACTGCCGCTGTTTCAACTAAAACAGGATCTACTCCAAGTAAATTTAATTTAGATGAAATTTTAACAAAATCGCCATATTCATCTAGCGGAACTGTAACATTTGTTATATCTAAAGATTTTCCACTTGGTGTAACTCCTTCTGTTAGAGGAGTTGTGCTAACGTCTAGAGAATTAAATCTTCTAAAACTAACTTGTCCACCATTATTTTTTGGCACAGTTCTTTTTTGTCCATGTCTTAGCCACACTAAATTTGGAACAAGTCTTTCTAAAAGTGTTCTATCATAAAACACTGCATTCTCCGCTGTTAGATTTTGATAAGTTTGTATTTCTGCCATAATATTTTTCTCCTTTAATTCTTATAATTCTTTACATTAATTCGCCGCGCATAGCTTTTTCAATTTCTTTTAAAAACTCTTCTTTTGGCATATCTTTATATCTATTTTGCTTTTCAAAGTTTGTGCTTCCTTTAATATCTCCAATACTAGGCTGTGTGTTCTTGTTTCCTCTTAATGCCATTACAGCAACATTAATTGGAACACTTTGATTTCTTAAAGCAAAGTATGATTTTAAATCCATATCCTCTAAAGAGTTCACTGTATTATCGATATTTTTAATTTCTAAAAGTTCTTTTTGCATTAGCATATTTACTAATACATCTTTTAATTTTTTATTCTCATTTTCTAAATTAAAAGCAAGAGTTTTATAATCTAAATTATTTTTTGCCATATCATCTTTTAGCATTAAATCTTCATTTGTAACTGCCTTTTTTTGCATAATTTAATAAATTCCTTTCCTTATTAATTCTTAGTTTCTTGTTTTTTTGTTTTCTATCTCAATATTTTTATTTTCCTCCTCTCTTTTATTTAAAATCCTTTCAAGGTCCGCTTTTGGTATTGTTGAATTATTATCTAAAGAGGAAACATATTCATTAAATGTGATAACTCCTTTAGTGAATAAATTATCTAGCGCAAGCTGCCTGCTTAAGCGACTGTAAGGATCTATTGGTGAAATATCAATTCGAAGGTCTATATCTTTATATAGTAAATCTTCCCTTCTAATTTTTTGCCCATCTTCTAAAGTGATTTCTTTTGGGCTATAAGCATATAGCATATTTTTCCACACATTTGCTGTGTCTTCTAAAAACTGCTTATATGCACTCATATGCTCATTTAATGGAACCGCTGCTTGATCTCTTGCAGCTTTTATAGCCTCGCCACTCGCCTTTGTTGGATCTATTTGTCCAGTGGCAGCTTCTGATGCTCCTTCTAATTCTCTTGTTAAATTTATTAATTCATTTTGAAGATATTGTGCATCATTTGAAATAGAAACTGGCTTTAGATAATCTATTAGAGTGTTTATTGGGTTTTGCACCTGATTTTTAACTCCGATAATCCCTCCCACGCTATCTAAATTTTCAATTTTTGATACTCTATCTTTATCATAAACTAAAGTAGGATATGCAAATCTTTTAGTTATTATCGCTCTTCTAGTTGCAGTTTTATTAACCTCTACTTGATTTTCAATTAAGGGCATAACCCCTGATAAGCCTCTTATCGAGCCGATTTTTTCTTCCCATTTCATTTGCGATATAGGAAAAGATTTTAACCCCTCCACCTTTTTTAGTGGCGAATAGATAACATCTTTTGTACTTCTTAAAAAAAGAATTCCATCTTCTGTTTTTTCTAAATATAAAATGCTAGTGCAGTTTCCATTTTGAGTTTTTATTTCTTCATTGCTATCATAAAATTCATTATCAAAAACTTCATCTGATTTTATTAAATCTATCTTTTCTTTAGATATATTATTTTTTTTAGCAATCTTTTTTACAAAATCAACTGGTACTCTCTCTTTAATAATGATATATTCCTGGCTATTAATATCCATATTTTGCTCATTCGAGAAAAATATTTTACTTTGATCTATAATTCTATTCTCAAAAATCATATCCCCATCTTTATTTTCCTCACTTAAAAAGCTGTATAAATAAACATCTCCAAAAATAAAGCTTCTTTTTATAATATCCCAGCTGATTTTATCAAACTTTGATTTTTCCCACTGCTTTTTTGAAAACTCTGTTAAATAAGATGCCACTTTATTTAATTTCTCGTCTTTTAAATTAGTGTTAAAAACCATTTGCATACCGCTTTGAGCTATCATTGAAATTTTATATCGTCCTATAGGCTTTATAAAATTAAGCGTTATAAGGGGATGATTTTCTCTCTCAAAGCCTTCCCATTGCCTACCCTCATAAAAATTCAAATTTCGTTTACTAATATTAAAAACATTGTTTTTTCTATGTAGTGAAAGGCCCTCTTCGTATCTTTTCCAGTAAATATTTTCTATTTTAATCACTCCTTTTTATTCAGTTAATTCTAAATTGTATTCATCAATTTTCTTTAAAATATTTAAAAATTCCTCATTACTACTATCATCATCTTTCTCAAAACTTATTTTTTTTGAAAGTTTTATATTATCGCTATTCATTATTTTATTTTTATCGTATAATCCTAAGCGATAAGCTAAAAAAACTATTCCTAGTGCTATTAAAAAATCAAAAGTCATTTTAATTTTCCCTTTCTATATAATCCTCTCTTACATATAATGCTATTAATAAAGCCATCACTAAATCATCATTACAGCCATTAGCAGCCTCTATTCTCCCTGATGGATTTCTAATAAATGTAAGCATTTCATTTAATGTATCCTTATCATTTAAAAAATTTACATCCTCTCTTAAAAGCCTAATTCCGTTTGAGATTAAAAGTGGGCGGGTGAATTTATCTGTTAGAAAACCATAGCTAAAAATTGGCTTTTCATTTATGGTATCTAGGCGTTTTCGCATATAGATATTAGGATAATTAAGCCTTTCGAGCTCTTTATTTGGATAAGAAGAAAAATTTGCTTCGATTACAATTAATGCATCATTATAAAGTTTTCCAAGAGAAAAAATCTGCTTTGCAAATAAATCTTCATCATAATTTTGATAAAGCCTTGCAACCTGCTTTTTAGTTTTCACACTTATAACCTGTGCTGCAAATTTATCTTTGCCATCGCCTGCTGTATCTGCACCTATTATGTATAAATCATCTTCAATTGGATACTCATAAATATTAATTGCGCCATCTTCAAAATCCACCCACTTTATATTTAAAAGGGAGGATAATTCCTCATTGTATGTAAAATCACCTTGCCTTATAGGAAGAATATTCTCTTTTAGTCTTTCACTTATTAATTTTGAATTAAAAACTCCATCGCCATAAACTCCCCAGTTTCCAAGGCAGTAAACCTGATAATAATAAGGATCCGTTATTTTATAACTCTCAAGCTGAATTTTATAATCTTCATCTAAAAATTCATTATCTTTATATGTTGTGTGAACTATAAAAACATTTTCCTCTTTATAATCAAAAAATCTTTCTTTTAGCCAGTGCGATACACTTATTGGATTAAATGTAATCACCATTTGTTTTTTACTTTTTCCTCCACGAAGTCTTAAATTTAATTGATTAAAATCCTCTCTTTTAACCTCACTTGCCTCTTCTATCCATATATCTGTCATCTCGCCATTTTTAAAGGTTATAGATTTTAATTTTTCAACATCGTCGAGTCCATAAAAAATAATTTGATTTGAATTTATGCAAGTTATTCTCATATCACTTTGATTAATTTTAAAAAGATCTATAAGGCCCCAAGAATCTATAATTTGCAAAAACTGAGCAAATGTTGAGTCTCTGTTGGTTTTCCCAACACTCCTTACAACTAAAAGGTTGAATCTTTTCTCTTTTAGCATTTTATAGATAAATCTTTGAGCACAAAAAACACTTTTCCCACTTCCGGCACCACCATAAAAAATTAGAAATCTTTTATCATTTTCAAGATGCTCTAGATAAACTTTATTAAAAACACTCTTTTTTATTTCCACATTCATATTTTATTTACTCTTTTAAACTCACAACAATTTTTTGATTATCTTTTAAAGCGGTGTTTTCTTTTAATTCATTTTCTAAAATAAATTTTGCTCCTTGCGAAAGTGTTTTATCATACAAAGCCTTGCTTGTTATATCCTCAAGTCTTAATAAGCACAAGTTAATTGAAAATCCTAGTTTTGCATCTTTTTTTAAATTTAAAAACTTTTCTTTTGAATCAAATCCAAGATATAAAACAAGTCCTGCAAGTGTTGGTATCTCTTCCTTTTCTAAGTATTCGCAAGCTTTCTCATAAAGCTGTTTTGATGATGTGTATTTTACATTTTTCAAATTATCAAACCTCCCTTGTCTATAAGCTTACAAGTATACACGGTGAATACTCCCAAAAATTACTAAAGGCTAAGAATTTGTGTATTATGCACTAATTAAAGTATTTTTAGTACTTTAAAAGGTACGTCAAAAAATGTCGCAATTTGTCGAATAAAAAAATTAAAAATAAAATTTTGTAAAATACTTCAAATTTTTGAAATATTTTTTGCAAAAAAATAGAGCTTACATTTAAATGTAAGCTCTATTTTATATTAGCTTTCGCTAGCTAATTTATTATAATAATTTTGCAGATGCTCTGCTGATTTTTCTAAATCTTGCTCAATTGTGTTTGGATTACCAATAAATGATGATACAGTTGAGTAAGCTGGAGTAACAAGACCATTTTTTACGTCTACGAATACATTAGGATCTAATGCATATAAAACAGCAAGTCTTAAATCTTGATCTAATAAGTTTGAATTTTCTCTCATATTAACTGTTAAAAACTCAACTCTTGAAGATGGCCCTTTAACAACAGTAAAACTTGGCTCTTCTTCTAATAATTCAAGTTTACTTGTATCAAAAGATGATAGATAATCAAGTTCGCCACTTCTAAATGATGAAAGCATACTTTCTGCATCTTTATAGAATTTCATTTGTATATTTTCTATTAAAACAGGATTTTCTTCACTTGTCATATACACTGGGTTTTCTTTAAACGTTACACCATAGTCTGTAATCTCTGTTACAACATATGGGCCTGATGACCATAGATGATTATCGCCATTTTTAATAGCATTAAAATCACCATAAATAACATCTGTTGTTCTATCATATTCACTAACAACGATGTCGCCATTAATAGCTGTCACCTGCTCTTCACTTAAAACACTCGCTCCTGTGTGAGTTAGCATATTAAGGATTTGAGGGTATGGTGCTGTTGTTGTAAGTTTTACAACTTGATATGTGCCATTTTCATTATCTGCTAGAGTTTTATCAGAAGATACAGCAGTAATTTCACTATCTAATTCACCTTGAAGTGTTTCTAAAATAGGAGCACCAGTAGTAGAATCTTTTACTGTGTTTAATTCTTCTATATCTTCCACAATTTCAACATTTTCAATGTATGCAAATGAAGGGCTAACTTTGTTTGTTGGAACACTGTTAACATCAGCAGCTCTTAAAAGTGAGAACACTGCATCTTCAGCTCCAACGCGAACACCAGTATCAACTGCCTCGCCATTTTCAGTTTTTGCAAAGTTTATATCATCACGAAGCACAAAATAGTATTCTGTATTACCTTCTGCTATAGCATAGTTTAAAGATAGTGAATTTTCTGTACTAACTTTATCCTCTTCATCAAGGGTAACTAGACGTATATTTCCATAAGAAGTAGTTCCAGCTACTGATGTATCATTAACTTGAACTGGATCTAAATGGCTGATAACACCACTATTATTAATACCAAAATTTAAAGTTCTTGTTTCTCTATCGCTTTCATTAACATAATCATATGTATTCCAAGGTTGTGATGATGCTACTCGAATTTTAATGCTTTCTTCATCCACTACTGTGTTATTAAAAACATTTAGTACCATTGTTTGATATAAAGGAATACAATATGCCATCTCGCCTACTAAGTATTCTTCAAGCAATCTATAAGTTTCAACATATTCTTCCTGTGTTTGAGAAGCCGCTAATGTTCCAAGCTCATCAATGTAAGAATCGCTTAAAGCACCGTGGTTTACACTTGAATTTGACATATATAAATTACTTATAGAATAATCAGGGTTTGCAGTACCTGTACTCCACCCACTGTATTCTAAATCAAATTCACCGCTTGTAGCAGTAGTAATCCTATCTGAAAGGCTCGGTGCTATTGTTGTTTCAATATTAAATCCTGCTTTTTTTAATTGATCCGCGATAACATTTGCATCTGTTTCATATCTTGAGTCTACTAAAAGTCTAAGTGTTACTGGCTCATTTTCTGTGGTGTTAGTTTCTGTGCTCGACGAGCAAGCAACTAAGCTTACCGATAAGGCGGCAGCTGATAAAAGTGCTACTAATTTTTTCATATTTTTCTCCTATTTATTTTATTTATTAAATTTGAAAACAAGTATATCACTTTCATTAATCATTATCAATAAAATAATAATCTTGTAATAAATCTTTGTATTTTTTTAAAAAACTGATTATCTAAATTCCTATTTTTTGTCATTTTCACCAATTCCACACACTTTACATTAATATTTACCACTTATTTTAAAACAAAAAAAGATGGCTTATATAAAGCCATCTTTTTATAAATTATGCGTTTGTTTCGTTTTTATCTTCTTCTTTTTTTCTTGAAAAGAAAGCAATTAAAACTTCTACTAAAGCTAGCACTGCTGTTAATAGAGTGTATTGGTCTATCATTATCATCGGTAATGACATATCCTGTGTTCTAATAAACAGTATTATTGAAAGAATCATTGGTACTATACCTAGTATTTTTAATAAACGTTTGTGTTTTACTATAGTATCTTCCTCTTCTTCATTTTCATTCTCTTCTTTATTTTTTCTTAAAACTTTTAAAAGTAAAACAAAGCTTATAAATGCTGTTAATATTGTTAGCAGTAAGTTTACAAGTGCCCATGAAGCATTTTGTGCAAACGGAACTTGTGAATCTCCAATGTTAGTTTGTGGGTTTTCTGCATCTTCTATATCTGTTTGAGGAGCCTGTGTTGCCTGCGGTGCAACTGGTGCTACTGTTTCTTCCTCAGGAGTAGTTGGCGGAGTTGTTTCAGGGATTATTGGAAGAGTTATCACGTTTGGCACAATATATAAAGTACCATCAGTTTTCACTATATTATAGTTTGAGTCTTCTGTATAATTTATAACAACTGGGTATGTTATACCTGCAGTTTCTCCTTCATTACGTTTTATTGAGTATGATAATACATCATCACCTTTTAAACCTATGATGCTTGCAGTAAATTCTGGATCGCTTGCGCCATCACCTTTAGTATAAGCACCAACAGATATACTTAAATCAGCTGGAATTACTTCTGCTCTTAAATTTTCAAGAACTGGAGTTAGTAAATCTTCATTTGCATCTAATTCCTTTTGAGTTAAAGAAACAATAACATCTTCAAAGTTTTTAGCTTGCATTTTAACTATTATAGCTGTTGAATCCACAACATTTCGAATGGTAGGCATATCTTCTGTGAATGTCTTTCCACCGTCTATACTGTATGTATAAACTATATCCTCTACAATTATATCCTCGCCCTTACTATTTTTAAAGCTTGGAGTTAATTCTGTTATTGCATCGTGTGAATTTGCATCATATATTCCGCTATATGCTTTCACTGTTAGTTGTGCATTTGTATTTTCTACAACTTCATAAGCGCCACCTTCTGCGCCTGCTGTAATTCCAACATATGTTATTGTATAGTTTTCAATTTCTGATAATGCATCTAATTTTGCTGTTATATCATATGAATTTACATCAGCTGAATTTGAAACATCAACTGCCTCAAACACATCTAAAATTTCGCCTTTTAGCCACTGTAAATCATCACTAAATTTAAATCCAGTTGCTGTATAATCAATCTCTTTAACATCTTCACCAAACTCAACTTCAACTGCAAGAGCCGATACTTCAAGAGCCGCTTTTTCAACTTTCATAACGCCTAAAGTAGTATTATCAGCAGTAAAGCTATAGTTTTCAGCTACAAGTCCTAATATAGATTCTTCATCCACTTTAATTGTATATTCGCCTGCTTTTCTTGAGTCGTCATTTAAAGTATTGTAAGAGGTTGATAGTGTTATATCCTCTGTATTCTCTGTAATTATTTCAAAAACTTCGCCTTCCACTAATCCATTAACTGTATAGCTAAAATCAGCTGGCACATCATCACCATAAGTTATATCACTATAATTGTTTGGCACTAATGTAGCTAATTTTTTAGTTACTGTTATTGATAGATTTTCAATAATTACATCATCATATTTTGAATTTTCAACTTTTACTGTAATATTTTCTAAGCTATCTCCAACGTTTGTTACTGTTGGTGGTGTTTTTGTAAATTCTCCACCATTTACTGAATACCAAACTTCATCCTCGCCCTCAATTAATCCATTAATATCTAAAGTATGTGAATTTCCATCATACTCTGTATTCACTGAATCTACTGATACTTTATTTCCATCTGGTCTATCTGTTGCTTTTGTAACTTCTAATGTTCCCTCAAGCTCTGTGATTTGATAGTTATTTGTTACCACTGCACCACCATTTTTAATAATTACTGATGTAATTTCATTTGCAACTGGCTCGCTTGTAACATCTACTACCGTTGTTAGGATTTCTACTTCAATTGTTTCTTCTGGAATTAATCCTATGTTTTCCTCTATATTAAATTCAGTGTAAGTAAATCCTTTATCAGAATGATTTTCACCTGTATACTCAAACCTATTTGTGTTTGATTTAATTGTGATAGGTCTTTTTGTGAT
>CAYJEK010000035.1:18439-22663 GCA_964369205.1 uncultured Oscillospiraceae bacterium
CTGTATACTCAAACCTATTTGTGTTTGATTTAATTGTGATAGGTCTTTTTGTGATTTCTAATGTGATTGCTACTTTTTCAGAGTTTTGATGCCCTTCTTTTGTTGCAACTACATAGAATGTTTTACTTTCTGCATTTGTTAGAGTTAAACTTTCTAATGTAACTTCTTGTGTTAAATCTTCGTCTAGATAGTATTTTAATGTAACTTCTGATACTTCTTCGCCTAATTGTTCTACTATGATGTTTTCTTCACTGAATTCTAAAGTTGTTCCATCATAAGTTTTTGTTAGTGAATCTGTATTTATTAGTGTTTCATTAATATCTAATTTACCTACTATTGTAAGTTTCCCTTTATTTACTACAACACTGTAGTTTTCAAGGTTTGTTCCTTCATTTGCTGTGTAATCAACGTCTAATTCTTCGTTATATACACCAGGAGTTGTGTATCCATTAACAGATTTTACTGTGTAATTAATAACCTCGCCCTCTGGCATATCACTTCTATTTAATACATATGTTAAATTTTCAATCTCTTCACCATGATTAAATGTTTTATCATCTGCTGTTACTTCTATTTTAAATGCTGTCACTGTTATTGATAGATTTTCAATAATTACATCATCATATTTTGAATTTTCAACTTTTACTGTAATATTTTCTAAGCTATCTCCAACGTTTGTTACTGTTGGTGGTGTTTTTGTAAATTCTCCACCATTTACTGAATACCAAACTTCATCCTCGCCCTCAATTAATCCATTAATATCTAAAGTATGTGAATTTCCATCATACTCTGTATTCACTGAATCTACTGATACTTTATTTCCATCTGGTCTATCTGTTGCTTTTGTAACTTCTAATGTTCCCTCAAGCTCTGTGATTTGATAGTTATTTGTTACCACTGCACCACCATTTTTAATAATTACTGATGTAATTTCATTTGCAACTGGCTCGCTTGTAACATCTACTACCGTTGTTAGGATTTCTACTTCAATTGTTTCTTCTGGAATTAATCCTATGTTTTCCTCTATATTAAATTCAGTGTAAGTAAATCCTTTATCAGAATGATTTTCACCTGTATACTCAAACCTATTTGTGTTTGATTTAATTGTGATAGGTCTTTTTGTGATATTTGCTGTTACAAATACTATATCTGAATCTTTATATCCATCTTTTACTGCTTTTATATAAACTTTAACATCATCATTAACATTTGTTTCTTCTGGCATAGTAAAATTTTCAATAGTTTTAAATTCTCCATCTTCAGTAGTTGAGTATAAATACACAACGTCTAAAACTTCTGAATTATCTTTTGCTGTAGATGATGGTGTTTGTGTTATTACACTATGAGCTTTTGCATCATAAACACCTGTGTATCCTATAGCTTCTGTTATCATCAGCTGTTTTGATAAATCATCAATGTAGTGAACTTCTATCGTTGTCCCGCTTGTAACTTCATTTGGCAGAACTGATAATTCTTCACCATTAATTATATAATGGCTAACTTTATATCCATCAATAGTTTTTTCAACATCACTAACTAAAACTTCCATTATAGTGTTTGATATTAATACTTCTTCATTAGATGTAACTGTTTTTTCACTATCTTCTACTGAATTTATAAAATATTTAACATCATATGATGGTGTATACCATAAGGAAGCATCTTTTTCCCAGTTCGCATAGAAAATTTTATCTCCAGTTTCACTAGCTGAAACACTTGTTATATAAACATTATCATCTGCATCATTAGTTTTTGTCCATCCACTAAATGCATACCCTTCTTTTGAAGGTATTGCAAGAGTAGTTTCTGTTCCTTCTGTGTATACATTTGGCTCAAGCCCTGTTATATCTGAGTTATCTTCATCTTTATATATAATATTGAATTCCTCAGCTGGCAGTTTTGTTATTAAAAACTGTGCTGTTTCTTTTAAAACTGTATCGCTAATAGTTTTTGTTACTATCTCTGGATATGCAGCATTTGCACCATAGATTTCATATCCACTTGCTAAAAATTCTGCACCATTTATTTCATATTCGCCCATATCTAGCTTTTCACTGCCGTTATAAGAAAATACTGATTCTAATTTTGTTGCAAATTCTTTTTCAACAACTGCACCCTCATTATTAATAAAACTGCCTTCTTCATTTACTAGATAATATTCTATATTTATATACCCTTTTCCAACAGGAAGGCTTGGCTTTTCAATATCAGGATTTTCCACTGGTGTTGTATCATTTTTTTCAGCTGGCATATCATATGCATCTGTATATGTGAGTTTTGCTGAATCATTAGTTTCGTAAATACCTTCATCAATAGATGTATCTTTTAATTTAATTGGAATTTTAATAATCTCTATATCAGAACTGATAATTCCAACATCTATTGTAACTGTATTGCTCGCTTCATCAAACGTCATACCCGTAGGTAAAACTCCACCTTCGAATTTTGAAAAATCTAATGTGAATTCATCTGAGATAACGTCTGTTAAAACTGCATTTGTAGCTGCATATTTAATGTAGCTTTCAACTTCGTCTAAGACAATGCCTAATTCGCTTTCCTCTTTCATAACATAGTATAATCCATCTGGAGTTGCTATATTATTTTTTAAGTGGTTTTGGCCATTTTGAGATATTGTCCCGCTTTTATTTATTGCAATTGCATGTATTGTAGCACCTAAAGCTTCTAATTGAGCTGCTTGCACAGCACCATTCCAAGCTTCATTTGTATATTGTGGGCTCACTGCCCCAGGTTCTCCATCTGATATAAATATTACATGGAGTGGTCTATTTGTACCTACATTTGATTGTGCATATTCTAAAGCTTTTACTAGTGCAGAAGTATAGTTAGTTCCATTATCAGCTTCTATTGCTGAAACTGCATTTTTAAGGGTAGCCGCATTTGAAGTAAAGTTAATACTCCCCATTACATCCAATTCATGTGTTTTTGCATAATAACTGCCTGACTCTGAGTGTATAGCCCCAAAAAACGGAACTAGCGCAACTCTATTATATTCATTTTCAAGAAGCCCATCTATTAAAGAGTTAACAGAAGTTTTTGCTATACCTAAAATAGAATCTAATTCCATACTATAAGATCTATCTAGCACTACTATAATATCTGAACCATTAATAACTGGCACACCTTGTAGTGAGAATTGGATTTCTGCTTCGCCTTTAGATGAATTTGTCCAAACAGATGTTTTATCTATAGTAACTTCCCCTGGTGTAATTCCTTCCACAACTGGCGGTGTAACTACATCTGATGCCTCATCTGCATCTGTAATAATTATATAGTTATAATAAGGCTCGTTATCATATTGATATTCTAATACAATATATCCTTCTTTTTTAGCTGTAATTGTAAACTCAGAAACTAGCCCTGTAAAACCATCATAAGATGATTCTGGATAATTTGGAGTGATATTAGCAATACTAGAATCTGCATTTCCAGTATATGAATTATATCTATTAGATCTATGAAATTTCTTTTTAGTCGTATCTCCGCCCCAATCAGCTACTCTTGGATGGTCTTCAAAATTATAAGTAATTGTAGTAGTTTGCCCTATTTCCATTATATATGGATCTATAGCTATCCCTGTTCCTGGTATATCAAGGCTACTTCCTGCTTCTACAGAAAAACTTTCTTTTAATTGATAATCAAAACTTGCTACTGCATTAATTCCATCTATAGTAAAATCAATTTCAATAGTATAGTTATTTTCTGCATTTAATCTCTCGCTTGGAATATTAAATGCCTTCATTCCCTCGATATCTTCTACTTTTAAATCTTCATATCCTACTAAACTAATTTCATCAATGCTTACACCATCTCTAGCTGTAATATCAGTAGCTAAATATTCGCCTATTGATGAAGATTTATTATAAAATTGTGCAGATATAGCCCCTGAAAGATTTGCATCAATAGTAAATACTTCAGAATAAGTCTCTTTAAAGATTTCGCTTTCTGTTTCTACTATAGAGCTACTTTGCACATCTTCTATTAAACTTTCATCACTGCTACTTGTGTTAAAACTCATAGGTTTTAACGATACATCAGTTATATTTAAGCTGTTATTCTCTATCGTTTCAGGCTCTTGAGTCGGCTCATTAATTACTTCAGCTGTAGACTCTGGTAAAATTACTTCTTCGCTTGATGAAGCTACTTCTTCACTTGATGAAACTACTTCTTCGCTTGATGAAGCTACTTCTTCGCTTGATGAAGCTA
>CAYJEK010000036.1:0-22550 GCA_964369205.1 uncultured Oscillospiraceae bacterium
TTTACTGATTCTAAAAATGTATTAATCATATTTTCTGTTTTTCCTCCTAATCAGCTTTCCAAACTAGTTTGCCTGTATTGTGCAGGCTAATTTCTTTTATTGTAAAATTTTCTTTTACTATTTGTGCGGCTGCAGCTGTAATTACGGCTACTTCAACATCACTTAGTGTGGTTTTTACCTCACTTACTGATACTGTCGCTGTTTGAGGTGTAACTGTTGTAGGTTTTTCCCCAAAGTTTTTCATTATATTACCCATTATTAGAATTGTAATCCACAGAATAATTAAAACTGCGAAAACAACTGCTAGTCCAGTAAATATAATCGATCCGGCTAATTGCCAATCAATATTTGCCATGTTAGATTTCTCCTTTTTTGTTTTTATTTATAAAACACTTGCAATAAACAAGTGAAATTTATTATAATTAATGTATATAAATTAAAATTGAAATGAGGATATTATGTATTTTAAAGAATTAACTGCATTTATTGCTGTTTATGAAGCAAAATCTATATCTAAAGCAGCTCAAAAACTATATATGACACAACCCTCTTTAACTCGCTTAATTCAAGGAATTGAAGAGCAAGTTGGATCTAGTTTATTCACTCGCACAAGAGAAGGCTTAATACCGACTCTTACGGGCGAATTGTATATGGATAAAGCAAATCAAATATTAAAAATACAAAAAGATTTTGAATTATCTTTGGCTTTTGTAAACGATAGTAATCGTGGCAGATTAACTATTGGAACTAAATCATTTTTTAGCTCTAGTGTTTTGCCAAAAGTTATCTCTAGCTTTCAAAAAAAATTCCAAAATGTAGAAATAACGATTTTTGAAAGTCTTGGTAATGATGTAGAAAAAGAAATAACAAAAAATTCTGTTGATGTGGCTATTGTTCATCTACCAACTTCATCAGATCAATTAGTTTGTCTTCCAGTTGGAAAAGAAAAATTCTATATAGCCATCAGTAAAGATGATGAAATAAATAATCTTGCTTTTAAAAAATCTGATGGGTTGCTTTATTTTAATTTAAGTGATTTAAAGGATAAAGATTTTTTATTTGCTCAACCTAATCAAAAAATAAGGCAAGAAACAGATAGAATTATATCATTAGCAAAAATATCACCTAATATTAAACTTCAATGCACTAATATTCATACTATAAATAATCTTGTTAGTGAAGGTGTTGGAGTTTCGATTATTCCAAGTTCTTATATAAACTTTAATGATAGCAATAACCCAAACTATTATAATATTGATAGTAGCTTTAATCCGTATTGTGAAGTTGGAGTTATTTATAATAAAGATATGCACGGCAATCCTTTTATTAAAGAATTTACAAATATCGCAAAGGAAGTTTTATCTTCCATATTTTCTTTTTAAAAAACATTTTATTTTATCTTTCATACTATATATTATATAGTTCGCTTACACTTTTCTCAAATAGATATATTGTATATGCAGTATACAAAAACTGCATACAGCTATGATAAAACCCCGTTAAATCATAGCTGTTATTTTTTTATCATCATTTTTATATTTTTCACTGTTTTTTATAATTGACAAATTTTATATTAAATATATAATTAGTTTAAAAAATAAGATTTGAAAAAGGAGAATTTTTATGTCAGTTGGATTTCGTGCATATACAAATTTTACAAGGCCTGAGCCTGAACTAGTTAATCAATTTAAAGATATTCCAAGCAGTAATATAAGCGATGCTATGAGAAGGATGTACAGTATTTTTAAAGGAGTAAGACCTTTTAATAAATTGCCTTTACTAGGAGTTGCTTTAACGGTTAAGCTTCCAGTTGGTGATAATCTTGCAGCTCAAGCAGCGCTTGACTATGCACAGCCTGGTGATATTATCGTTTTAGATGGTGCTGGATATAGTGATAGAGCTTTACTTGGTGGAATGATGCTAGAATATGCCAAAATTAAAAAAATCGGTGGTTTTGTTGTTGATGGTGCTATTCGTGATTTAGATGAAGTTAAAGCTTGCGATATACCTGTTTTTGCAAAATCTGTAACTACACTTGGACCATATAGAGAAGGTCCTGGTGAAATTAATGTTCCTGTTGTTTGCGGAGGACAAGTGATAATGCCAGGAGATATATTAGTTGGAGACAGCGATGGTATTGTTGTTATTCCTAGAGAATTTGCAGAGGAAGTTTTAATAAAAGCTAAAGAACATTTAGCTAAAGAACAAGAGGAAACTATTCGAATGAGGACAGGTGAATACACCCTTGAAGAACATTTAAAAACTTTCACTGGAAAATTTTTAAAAATGGGTGGAAGAATAATTGAATAATTTACAGCACTACCTTCTCTAGCAAAAATATATTATGCAAATTAATTCGATAGTTACGTTGAGTAGTATACTTAAATTCAAAAGGAGAAAAGCATGAGTTATATCATTCCTATTTCCTGTTTAGAGGATTGCAAAGGGAATAGCGATATTCTTAAATTATTGCCTGAACTTAATAAAGGAGAATTTTCTGCTGAAGAAAATGATTGACTTTCTATTCTTTGTTTATTATGAGCATAAAAAAACAAACCTCCACTACTATTAGTTATGGAGGTTTGCTTCTATTGTGATTTCTATATTAATATATAACATATCCCCTGAAAATTACAATTGATATAAAACAAAATCACAATAGGATGTTTTATCTTATTTTTATACGTTTTCACATATTTTCTAATGAATGATCATTTTAAGAAATATTCTAAAGCCCTAAGCTATAAGCTTATAATTTAAATTTTTACATTACTGCATAAATGTAAATTCCAATTCATCAATTTCATCTGTTGCAAGATATTTATTTTCAGCATTACTATAACATCCTACACTAACACTGCCTCCTGTTACAATGGATTGCCCTGAAACTTCCGTGAAACTGATAGAACAAGAATGTTTCTCATAAATCATCGGCACTTTTAGTCGCTTCCTTTTTTAATTTGTCAAAAAAATTCATAACCTCTCACCCCATTTAAATTTTCTATTTTATAAATCACATTCTCATTAATAATTATATCAATGCTTATATATTTTTTAAATGTGCTTTTTAGCACATTTTATAAAAAAACACACCTTTTGGGAAATCTTAAAGATGTGTTTTTTTTATAATTTATAAGCTTTAAGTAAGACTACTATATTTTATAAACATTCTCTTTTAAAAAATCAAGAATACTCACTATTTTTTCAGCTTCCTTTTTATAGCTTTCCTTTAATAATTTTAAATCGTTCACCTCATTTGATTTTATATCAAAATCAAAACTGTCTTTTGCATTATGAAGTGTAAAAATGATATTATTTTTATTAAAATCCAAAGTTAAAAAGCCGTTTAATTTATTATTTAAATTTATTATTTCTTCTTTAAATTTTGAATTTAAATATTTTAATGCTAGTTCTTCATTTTCAGAAATCACGGTATATCGCTTATTAAAATCTGAATTATTGTAATCTTTTTTTTGCATTATATTTTCTTTTATAGTAATCCTTGATAAAAAATCATAATCTGTTTTGCAAATTATCCACTGTCCAAAAAATACTGCTTTTCTTATTTTTTGCAAATTTTCGCTTGTTCTATCGGTTTTTGCCATTATTAAATTAATATCAGAAAATTCAAAATCTATTCCCTTATAATTTGCACTCAGATAATTTTTTCCTTTGAATTCATTGTATTTTTCTATAAGATTTGAATTTTTAATTATATCTTGGGGAATACATTTTGATTTACTATAATCTTTAATATTAAAATACTCTAGTAGGATATTTAAAATAAAATCATTATCATTTAATACTTTTTTTATCTTCTTTTTATAGCTATCCATTCTAATTTTTGAATATAAGAATACTCCCATAAAAAAAGATATTACACCTGCTAAAATATAAACTACATAGGCATTACTAACTAAAAATAACACCCCCACAGTTATCGCCATTAAAAGAAAAACACTTATAAACATCATTTTATTTAGTTTTTCATATTTCATCGCTTTTTCTTTTAATTCTAAAATCTTAGTTTCTAATTCAAAATCACCCAGTTTATTTTGCATACCCATAAATACACTCCTTTAAATCTGAATTTTATAAAATCTAATGCTTTATTATACTATTTTTAAATTCTAAAATCTTTTTATTAAATATTAATGCTAAAACTGATACAGCACTCACTATTTCAAACACTCTGAATGTTGTAGGAGATGAGTATCTAACACTCACTTCACCGCTCTCAAAAGGCGCAACAAAGCCAACTTTTGCATCCGCCATTTTTATAGCGCTTACCTCTTCATTATTTACTAATATTTCATAGTTTGGAATATACATAAAAGGAATTTCTATAATATTTTCACTATCAATTAAAATATCTATTGAATAATTAAACTGCATTTCTGTTCCATATCTTTTAAAATCTGAAATAATTAATGTCTCGTTTTCACTTTCTATAATAGGCTTATGGGCAACTATATTATCCATGTTAGCGCCCTCAACTAAATATTCTGCTTGCCCTACTGATAGTGAGTTATCAAAGCTATTAAAATAATAATGTTTATTTTCAAAGTAGCTCATTCCATTTTCAATAAATGATGCTTCATAGTATAAAAATGTTGATATAATTGTAAGCAAAACTGCTATAGTAGATACAATTAATTTACTCTCTTTTTTATTAAAGTAAATAATAATACTCACTCCTATTAATGCGCTTATTGTAATAGCATTAAGAGTTAGCACCCTATACGGAAACTGAACAGCATCAAGCATCATTCCTATAAGAGGGATTTTACTTAGTATATCCCACGGGAAATAGGCAGTTGTAGCTATTGCTGTTATTATTGAGGATATGCATAAAAAATCACCCAGTTTTATTAATTTTAAATGCTTTTCATCTTTTTTAAATAAAAGTCTATATAAAATATAAAATCCTATAGAGAAAATGCCCACCCAGCCAATTGGATTTGCTCCTGTGAAATTAAAATAGCTATTCGCAAATAAATTTGTTATATCATATCTCGACATCCCAAATGGCGACTGCGACCTTTCAAAAACTGCAAGTCCTAATTGCATCATCATTAAAAGCATAGGAGCTATAAACCATAAGTTAATTAAAACAGTTGCCGTTGCTGCATAAATTAAATAAAGTATTCTTCTTTCACTAGAAAATAAATCTTTAAAAGAGACTATAAACACCACAATACACATTATAACAACCAGTTCAGTTGTTATAAAATGAGACTGCAACACACCTGTTGCACCTATAGTAAGATGTAGCCACTCTTTTTTATTTCCCTTTATTATCGCAAATAAGCCATATAAAATAAGCGGTAAAAATGTTATGGCTGTAAATTCGCCAATTGCACTTCTTTGATACAAAACCATTAATCGATATGGATTTAATAAGTATATTATTGAAACTGCAAGTGCTATATACCTACTATTAAATAATTTTTTAAATGAATAGTAGGAAATACCAATAGTTAAAATATTAATAAAAATTAAATACACTTTATAAGCTGTAACAACACTTATTTTAAACAGCGATAAAATAGCAGGAATATACATTAATAATTCAGGATAAAAAAGCGAATTTGGGTATCCGTAATCGTTCACTGTTCCGCCGTGAATTCTAACGGGGAACTGCCCACTCGTAAGCCCTCTTGCTATTCCCTCAATTCTTGCAATATGAAAAACAATGTCGTGCCCGGCAAAAAGTTTTTCATTTATCATCGGTATTGATGCTATAAAAACAGCTGATATCATAATAAATAAAATACTTAATTTTATCCTCTTTTTAGAAACTTGTCTTTCTAAAAAAACAATAGTGTTATTATCTGTTTCTTTTTTATTTATTATAAAAAATCCGATTATCGAAGATAAAATTGTTATAAAACAATAAAAATATGTATCATTATAAACTAAACTTTCACTTTGAATATAAAATCTTCCTATTTGAAAATCTGTATCCTGTGTTTCTATAGTTATAAATAAGCTATCCACCTTTTGATCTAATGAAAAACTATCTTTTACCATAGAATCGCTAGAAGTTAAATTCTTTGTAAATAAAACTTTTCCACCTGAATTATCTAAAGAAGTATAATCAGTTGAATAAATTTTTAAAACACTGGATTCATCATCAGTAAAATATTGCACTTCAAGCGAATACTCAGCCTCATTATAGCTAAGAGGCCCTATTAAATAAACTTTTACAGCATCATTTTCATATTCAATATACTCTAAATGGTCTGCATTATCTTTTGTATATTCTGCTATATATTCCTCTCGAAAATCATCTTCCATAAATAATGTACTATGTCTATCAT
The DNA here is from genome assembly GCA_964369205.1 of uncultured Oscillospiraceae bacterium. GTDB lineage: Bacteria > Bacillota > Clostridia > Oscillospirales > Ruminococcaceae > RGIG3102. The sequence goes on from CAYJEK010000036.1 coordinate 6,324, forward strand.
TTTCTATTCTATTTATAAATAGCATACAAATAACTATAGCAGCTATAAAAATCCAATACCCTTTATATTTTCTATTCTTCATTAGAATCTCCTATTTTTTAAACAAGCCTATTATATCTGAAGTGAATTCTTTATGAGATAAAACCTCACCATTTAATGCCACCGTCTCAAGTGGTCTTTCTAATATATTATCATATAAAACTATTTTAAAATTAGACTCATTTGATAAAACTTCTACATCATTTAAATAAATTTTTGCATTTTCATTTAATGTATCAAATTTAACATCGCCATCACTATTAAATAAATTAAACTCTATAATGTCTTGATTTATAATATTCTCGCCATCTACATTTATTCCTAGAGTAAAATTAGTTTTATTTTGATTTATATTAATTCCTGCATCTAATAAAATTTTGAAAAATTCATCATTTAAATTAGCACCGCTATTTGCTATAAACATTGTATATTCGCCCTCTAAGGCAAGCTTTATATATTCATTTAAATCGTTTTGAGTCATAACATTATTTGCTTTTATAACTCTTTCATACTTTTTATAGTCTTCATTTAAATTTATATAATCTAAATTATCTTCTTTTTTAATATCTAAATAATTTTTTAAAATATCAGATAAATCCTCTGTCACTTTTTTTGCACCATAGTAATTTAAATGCCCATTATCTGATAAATCTTCACTATAATTAAAATTTATTCTATCTCCATCTTCTAAAAGATAATTATAAAATTCTATATTATTTTCTTTTGCATAATTTTCTATCCAATTAGAGATTTCCACTTCTCTTTCATTATACACATAAGGAACTAGAGTGAAAATAAGTTCTATTTCTTCACTCCTACATAGTTCTACTATCTCATTTAAATACTCCACTGAAAATTCATACGGAGTAAAAACTGTGTCTGTTTTAATATTTGGATTTTCTAAAGCTTCATTATTTTGAAATGTTATACCATATCCTTTTAAAAAATCTCTATCTTCGTGCGGATTATAGCTTTCTAAATCAAAGAGCATCTTCCATCTAGTGTGGTATCTTGGCAGATTTAAAAATTCTTCATAAGGAGTTATTTCTATGCCAACGTTTTCTGCTGTTTGTATAAGCTGAAAATAGTTTAAGCCTATATCTATATTAAAACTTGTGGCATAATTTGTTTTATCAATTTCACTTGGCTGAATATAAGAATGGCCATACATCATTCCATACATTTCTAAAACTATAACCTTTGGCGACTGTGTTTTTAAACTCTCTTTTATATAATGATAAGACGTCCACATAGGCTGCGACCAAGAGTAAACATTGCAGGCGGAAATATTGTTTTCCTCCCACAAAATATTTGGCATATACCCATTATTAACATGACTTGAGCCTACTATTAAAGCATCTAATGTATAGTCTTCCTCGGAATACATAGCTGAAAGAGTGGTTTGTCTATCTCTTAAAAAGTTTGAAATAAAAAAGAGCATAGCAAAGCTTAAACCTATAAATATTAAGCTATATATCAATTGTTTATACTTCTTCACAAATACCCCTTAAAACTGAAAATAAATAAATGGTGCTGCATCATAATTTGGCCCATACACACCAAAAACAACTATTACTAATATAATTACCCAATAAAAAACCCATCTTATTAATCTATTCTTCTTTGTTATAAATGCATACACATCAACAGAATTATAAATTAAATAATCTGCAATAAATAACACCACTAAAGCTATTACTGCGGCATATAAATCAAAAACATCTATTCCATAACTCAAAAATGTTTCTGCAGATAATAATGAAAAATCTGATGTAAACATTATACTTTTTATTATACTAAAAGCCTCAGAAAGATTATTTGCTCTAAAGAAAATATAAGTAAAGCAAATTAATAAAAATGTAGTGATTGTTTGTAAAAACTTAAATAATTTAGATTTTGTATTTATTTTAAGCTTTTTATATAATTTCTTTTTTGGATTTTTTATTACAATTTCAAAAACTCTAAATATAGCATGTATTATCCCCCACACTACAAACGTCCAGTTTGCTCCGTGCCATAAACCGCTAACTAAAAACACTGTGATAACAGCTGTATAAATAGCCATTTGCGGATTTTTAGAAGACCAAACTATTGGATTAAATATATAATCTTGAAACCAAGTGGATAATGATATATGCCATCTTTGCCAAAACTCTGATATGCTTTTTGAAAAATAAGGAGCTTTAAAGTTTGTCATTAATTTATATCCAATAACTCTTGCTGCACCTATCGCAATGTATGAATATGAAGCAAAGTCGCAGTAAATTTGAATAGCAAAAATTATAGTGGCTAAAAATAAAAAAGCGCCATTTGCATTTAAGTAATCGGTGTAAACATTGTTAACGAATATTGCTAATCTATCGGCAATAACAAGCTTTAAAAAAAAGCCATACCCCATTAATAAAAGGCCTCTTCTCATATTTTCATAAGAGTATTCTTTAGGAGTATTCACTTGATTTAATAAATTAGTAGACCTTTCAATAGGCCCTGCTACTAATTGCGGATAAAAGCTTATAAATAATGCATAGTTTATAATATTTTTTTCAGCTTTCACTTTTTTATTATAAACATCTATTACATAACCTAGCGACTGGAAAGTGTAAAAACTAATTCCAACAGGTAGTGCAAAATTTAAAATAGGAAGCATTATCCCTGAAACATTTTCTATATTTTCTATAAAAAAGTTATAGTATTTAAATAAAAATAATACCCCTAAATTTAAAAGAATACCTAAAACCAGTGCTGTTTTTCTTATTTTTTTATTATCCTCAAAGCGATTTATTATCACCGAGGCTATATAAGTTGTTATTATAGTAAATAAAATGAGTACAACATAGCTTGCTCGCCAAGACATATAAAAATACAAACTTGCACAAAGCAAAAATACATTTCTAATATTTTTTGGAACTATAAAATACAAAATTGAAACTATAGGAAAAAACATTAAAAAATCTATTGAATTAAATAGCATAAATACCCCTTTTTTTATTTACTAATTACAAAAAAACTCTCTCTTATATTTTTTTGTAAATCTTAATAATTATATCATAGGCAATTATTCATTGCAAGGCATCACTCTTAGTTTATTCCTTATATTTATAAAGATTTATAATTATAAAAAAACAATAGCTATCTTAAAAAAGATAGCTATTGTTTTGAGAAATGCATCTCACTATATTAAAGAAGAATTTTTTTATCTTGTAACTAAAACTTTTCCGTTTCGCATAACATATTTTACATTTTCAATATCTTGAAGGCATTCAATATTTTCTACAGGATTTCCTTTTACTATAATTAAATCTGCTGTTTTTCCTTTTTCAAGGCTTCCTATATCGTGCTGAAATAGTGCCTGTGCTGCAACACTAGTTGCCGTTTTTATCGCTTGCATTGGAGTAAGGCCGTATTTTGTGTATTCTGCTATTTCTTCTGCTCCTTGTCCGTGGTAGTTAAAAGGTGTTCCCGTATCTGTACCACAAACAATTTTCACTCCTGCTTTTATTGCTTTTTCAAGATTTGAATAATGCTCAGTTGCAAAATGCTGTACTTTTTCTATTACGTGCGGTGGCACTCCTGCCTCTTCGCCATATTTAATAGTTCTAAAAGCACATAAAGTTGGAACAAGGTATGCATCATAATCTAAAAGCATTTGTATAGCTTCATCATCTAAAAATGTTCCGTGCTCTATTGTTCTTACACCTGCTCTAATTGCATTTTTAATTCCATCTGTTCCTATGCAGTGAGCCGCTGTAATTTTCCCTCTTTTATTCGCCTCGATTACTGCCGCTCGCATCTCATCCTCATTCAGCTGTGCCACTGTTCCAGGGCCTGCTGAATTTCCACCACCTGTTGCCATTAATTTAATGCAGTCGCAGTCGTATTTTAATCTTTTTCTTGCCGCTCTTCTAACTTCATCAACACCATCGCAAACCTCGCCTATTGAATCAAGTTCAACATCGCCAGGATATAAATCTCCGTGTCCGCCTGTCATTGTAATGCATTTACCACTTGATAAAACTCGAGGCCCTACAACCCAGCCCTCGTTTATTGCTTGCTTTAAACCTATATCAACTTCCGCTTTATCTCCTAAAGAGCGAACTGTTGTAAATCCTGATTCAAGGCATTTTCTTGCACAATATTCAGCTTTATATGCTGTAAAAGCTGCTGTATCCATTAAAAAGTTTGTCATATTATGAGGGCCACCATACATAGTTAAATGTATATGCGCATCAATAAGCCCTGGCATAACAGTTTTATCGCTAGCGTTTATGTATTCGTGCTCTTCTTTTTTATATGTATTAAATAGTTCCTCTGTAAATTTTCCAGCATACTCTATTTTATCATCCTTTATTACAATTAGAGCATCTTCTAAGGCTTCGTCTTGAATTCCATCAATTAATAGTTTTGATTTAATTATAGTTAGCATAAGTTCTCTCCTTTTTAAAATTGAATTTTATTATATAAATATATTATCATTTATAATTGTTAAAAATCTGTTAAGCAGTTTACAAAATATCTTTAATATATAAAAAAGATGTGCTTTGGCACATCTTTTCTTATATATTTATGAAACTACTTCTTCCTCTTCTTTTGTATCTTTTACTATTAATGATTCATCAATAGTTCTTCCCCAGCCTGTGAAAATTGAGAACATCATAACTGCAAGAAGTGCCCAGCCGTGGAAGCTATATAAACAAACTTCTATAACATTAAAATCAACTGGTGCCCCAGATGTTCCAGCAAATAAGTAAGCTAGAAGTGGCGCAAATCCATAAGGGATTAAACACATAGCAGCGCCCGATACAGCATCTAGAATATTTGCACTTCTATCTCTTGTTATACCATGTTTTTCAACTAGGATTTTTTTAGCAAGAGGTCCTTCCATAACAATTACAACACTGTTTGCAACTGTTAGAATATTTAAAATTATATCAATTAAAGCAATAACAAATTCTGCACTACGTGGTGTTTCTGTGTATTTACTTAGTTTTTCTATTAGATAATCAAAGAATCCGCCTTTTTCTAAAAGATGAATTAGCCCCATTAAAAGCATAGCAAAAACCGCTATATCTATAAGACTCATTATCCCCTCAACTAATACACCACCAACTGAAAAGCTATTCATATCAATAACTAATAATCTATTAAAATCTAAAAGTCCTGTTACTAATCCTAAAATAATACCAAAAGTACCTGCTGTAAAAATTGATACTATTAAGTGAACACCCTTATACATTAAAACTATAAGTATTGCAGGAACTATAAGCATAATAAGTCCATTTGGTGATAATTCTCCAAGGCTTGCTAAATCCAGTGTTCCACTAGAGCCACTTCCGCCAAAAATTATAAAGCCCACACTTGCAAATGCCGCTGCTACAAGAGCATATTTTAATCTTGATTTAACAACAACTGCAACATCTACACCTTGGGTGTAAGCAGAGGCTATTGTTGTATCAGAAACCGGAGCTATATTATCCCCAAAATATCCAGCACTCACTATTGCTGCAAGCATAACTGCAGGATTTGCCCCTAAAGTTACCCCAACAGGATATAAAATAGGCGCAAGTGATATAACAGTTCCTATAGCAGTACCTGTTGCTGTGGATAGTAAGCTACCAATTAAAAATGTTATAACAGGGAAAAATCTTCCATCAAGCCCTATTGAAACACTAAACCAAATAAGGCCTTGAATAAGTCCTGTCTCCTTCATTAACTGAGCTACTATACCCGCTAAAAACCAAGCAAGCACCATAACTGCCACCATGTGATTTGACATCCCTTTAACAAAACCTTCCGCACAAAGAGTTGGATTTTTGCTCATTAAAAGTGCAACTAAAATAGCTGCAAGAGTTGGCACCCAGAAAGCCATAGGCAAAGCTTTCCCCGCAAGAGCCAGCCATATTATACCCACAAACAACACAATAAATGGAAGTACAGTCCCAAACATACCAAACCTAAATTCCAATTTTTCGTTTTTAGTATCCATAAAAAAATTCTCCTCTCAAGCATTTACTTATTTAAAGATATATTAATTAATAACAAATAATATATCTTTTAGTTTATTATAATATTATTTTTATTTATTTTTCTATAAAATACTTTACATTTTTAATTTATTTTAAAAAATAATTTGTAATCTACTTTACTGAAAATTTTAATAATTATTATATAATATAAGTAAATTAAAATAATAAGGAGAATTTTTATGGATATTAAAATTTATAATTTTGATGATTTAACCCCGACAATGGTGTATAAAATCATTCAGCATCGCCAAGAAGTTTTTATTTTAGGCGATAGAACTATTTTTAATGATTGTGATGATAAAGATTTTAATGCTATTCACGTTGTTGGCTATGAGGGGGATGATATAGTAGCTTATTTAAGAATACTAAAACATTCAAAAGACGATACCGCCCTATCATTTGGAAGAGTTAGTGTAAACACTAAAAAAAGAGGCTTAAACTACGGAAAAGAAATCGTAGATTTTACAACTGATTATATTTTAAACACATTAAAGTGCGATAATATAAAAATTTCTTCTCAATCTCACGTTACTGGGTTTTATGAAAAACTAGGATATAAAATAACTTCAAAAGTTTATGATATTCAAGGAGTTGATCATAATGATATGGAGTATATTAAACTTTAAGCATCTAAATATTCTTGAAGATCATCTATGTCTTTCACTTTAAAAAAGCCACCTTTTTTATGTAAAATCCCTTTATCTGAGAGCATAGTAAATATATTACTCACAGTTACACGGCTTGAATTAACAAGCCCTGCCACATCTTGATGAGTAAATTTAACATTTATTTTTATCCCATCTCTATCCTCAACTCCATATTGATTACATAAATCAATTAAAGTTCTGCAAACTCGCTGAGTTGCAACTTCAAATGATAGTGATGTGATATCTTTTGCAAACATCATGCTTTTTCTTGACATAAAATTTAATAAGTGCATTGTTAAATCCCAGTTATTTTTTATTCTTTCTAAAAAAACATCTACTGGTATTTCATACACTTCACAATCTACTAAAGCCATACAGCTAGAAAAGTATGGCTTTTTTAATATTGTACAGCTCTCACAGCAAAGTGTTCCTGTTTCAGCTATATAAAGCTGTTTTTCATTGCCTTCTTCATCTAAAACCATAACTCTTGCACGGCCTTTAGCTATTATAAATACTTTATCATAAATTTCGCCCTGATTATATATCATTGCTTTCTTTTTGTATTTTTTGGTAGTGAAACCCTTATAAACTCCTTGCCAAGAATCCACATCAACACTTACCCATGAAGAAGAAACATCTATATTCTTTTGCATATATATATTGCCACCTTTCCTTAATCTTACTATTAATTATATCATATGCACGGTTGTTAAACTATTGACTTTTTCATATATTTACTATAATATCTCTGTTTATTATAACTAATTTTTTAAAAATACTTTAAAATGTAAACTATTTTACTGAATAAATAATATCTATATATTAAAATGAAATCACAAAATAAAGTTTAACATAATTTTAGGAGGATTTATAATGAATATCAATTGGGACAAAATAAGAAAAGAAGAATGGCCAGCTTTAGAAACGATGACATTTTTAGATGCAGCTTGTGTAAGCTTTGCACCACAAAGAAGTGTTAAAGCTTTAAAAGATTTTGCAGATTTTACAGCAAGACAAGACGAAGCAAATTCAAGTGCTCACCATATAGCTATGGACTCTTTAAGAGATAAAGCATATCATGAAGCTGCAAAACTTTTAAATGCTGATATTGAAGAAATAGCTGTAGTTGAAAGCACAACTCACGGGCTAAATATAGCAGCAATGGGCATTGAAATGTTACCGGGCGATAATATAGTTACAACAAACCTAGAATTTATCCAAGTTGCACTTCCTTGGTGTATGATGCGCCAAAGACAAGAGCTTGATATAAGAGTTGTAAAAACAAAAGATACTAGTTTTACAGTGGAAGATTTTGCAAAACACTGTGATGAAAAAACTAAAATTCTATTACTTTCAACTGTTGAATGGTGTAATGGTTGGAGAATGGATTTAAAAGAAATCGGTGCTTTTTGTAAAGAAAAAGGCATTATGCTAGTTGTTGATGCTGTTCAAGAACTTGGTATAGATAAAATAGACACAAAAGAATGCCATATTGATATTTTAGTAGCTGGCGGACATAAATGGCTAAACTCTCCATTTGGAGCAGGTGTTATGTATGTTAATAAAGAAACAATGCCAAAAATTAAACCTTCATACTTTGGATATTTAAACACTGAAGTTCCTGAAGGCGGCTGGGGCGCATACTGGGAAAATCCAGCAGCACCTCCTGTAAATGATTGGAAGTTCCCAATGACAGCAAGACAATTTGAAATTGGCGGTACTTCAAACTATCCTGGCACAATTTGTCTTGGCGAATCTTTAGGCCTTGTTAATGAAATTGGTGTTGAAAATATAGAAGCTAGAGTTTTTGAATTATCAGAATACTGTATGGATAAACTTGAAGAAATCGGTGCTACTATGATAACCCATAGAGGAAAAGGAAAGCATGCCGGCATAGTTATCGCAAGATTATATGAAGATTTAGATACAGACAGACAAATTCTTAAAAATCTACATGCTCAAAAAGTGTTTATAGCTCAAAGATTCACAGATTATATTGGCGGATTTAGAATTTCTTGTACATATTTTAATAATGAAGAAGATATTCAAAATCTTGTAGAGGCACTTAAAAAAGAAATCGAAAAAGTGGGCAGAGCTCCAGATTATATTAAAAAATGGTAATACTATAAACTAAATTGGGAGCCTTATAATTATAGGCTCCCTGTTTAATTATTTATGAAAGGAAGATTAACTATGCTTATTGAAACTGGAAAGCCTTTTTATGGCCAAAATATTGGAATATTAGTTTTTTCAACAATAACTCCTAGAATCCCTGGCGATGCCGGACATTCACAAACCTTTAACTACCCTGTGCGATATGAAGTGGTAAAAGGTGGCTTCGCTGATTTAATTAATGGAGGAGAAGAAATAAAAAACCATTTAATAACTGCCACTAAAAATTTAAAAGCCGCTGGCATTCGCGCAGTTGTGGGTGACTGCGGACTTATGAGTTTGTATCAAGATATTTTAGGGAGCAAATCGGATATTCCTGTGGCAGCTTCCTCTTTATGCCAAATTTCAATGATATGGGAGCTTATAGGAAGAAAAGGCAGTATTGGAATATTAACAGGGCATTCTGATTTATTAAAAAAAGAACATTTATTAAATTCAGGATGGCGTGAAGATATAAAAATAAAGCTTCAAGGTTTGCAAGACGAAGAGCATTTCTCTCACATCGTAATTGAGGGGAATTTAGATTTAGATGTGGATTTAATGAGAAGAGATATTTTAAATGCCACAGAAAAATTAATTTTAAGTACACCTGATTTAAAAGCAATAGTTTTTGAATGCAGTAATATCGCATCCTTTTCAAAAGATATATTTGAAAAATATAAAATACCAGTTTTTGATGTTATTTCTGCTGCTAATTTATTAGAATACTCAGTGAACCCTCCAAAATTCATCTAAATGAAATCTCTATTTTAGATATTACTCACTTGATTATTAAATAAATTTCGTGTATAATCAAATTTATAAAAAAATAACCACCAATAATATTAATAAGATTTATTTGAGGAAATGGGTGAAAATCCCTACGGTCCCGCCACTGTGAAAAAAGTGTAATAGTGTAACATATTTATATGCTGCACATCTATTTAATCTTTTTAAGATATTTAAATTTTCGCTATTTTTTCTTTAGGAAAAATATTGCCGATATTCTTTATTCGGCAAAGATAATTTAAATCATGTGTAACATATTTATATGCTGCACATCTATTTAATCTTTTTAAGATATTTAAATTTTCGCTATTTTTTCTTTAGAAAAAATATTGCCGATATTCTTCATTCGGCAAAGATAATTTAAATCATGTGTAACATATTTATATGCTACACATCTATTTAATCTTTTTAAGATATTTAAATTTTCGCTATTTTTTCTTTAGAAAAAATATTGCCGATATTCTTCATTCGGCAAAGATAATTTAAATCATGTGTAACATATTTATATGCTACACATATAAATATGTTACACTATATAGTCAGGTCATCAATAATTCTTTATTATACTTAAATTCACGATGAATGAATAGAGTATGCTTAGTTTTGTTTTCTATGCACCTTTATTTTATCATAAAGGTGCTTATTTTTTTCAAAAAAATGAAAAAGGAAATTTAAAAATGAAAAAACTATTTAGCACTATTTTATCTATAGCTTTTATGCTATCACTTGTAGCTTGCTCTTCAAATGAAGAATCTACAACAACGACCAAGGAAACCACTGAAGGCTTAAAAATTATCAGCCTTGCTCCTGCAACTACTGAAGTTTTAACTGAACTTGGGGTAACGAGTGAGCTTGTTGCTGTTGATTTATATGTTGGCGAAGGATATGAAAACCTTCCAGCTTTTGATGCATTTTCACCTGATTTAGAAGCTATTTTAGCTTTAGAGCCTGATGTTGTGTTTGTTTCTGGGATGACTGATTTTTCAGGAAAAGATTTATACACTCCTTTAGTAGAAGCTGGCATTGATGTTATCAGTGTTCCAACAGCTACTACTATAAATGAAGTTTACACAGGTATTGAAACTGTTGCACTTTATATTGGAAAAGGTACTGAAGGAGAGGCTTTAATCTTAGAAACTCAAAATACAATTTCTGCAATAAGTGAAAAATGCACAGCTTTAGTAGGCGATGAAAAACCATCAGTTTACTTTGAAGTATCAGCTTTATATCCAGCAGGTGCAGACACTTATATTAATGAAATGATTGAAATTATCGGCGCTGAAAACGTGTTTTTAGACACTATCGGATGGGTAGCGGCTAGCGAAGAAGAAATTATCGCAAGAAATCCTGATATAATCTTAACTAGCGATGGCTATACTGAAAATAGAGCAGAAGAAATTTTAACTAATGAAACTTATAGCGATATAACCGCGGTTATAAATAATGATGTGTATTTTATTAATCAAAATGCAGCGGCAAGACCAAACCACAATATAATTATCGCTCTAGAAGAAATGGCAGTAGCAGTTTATGGAGAAGCATACAACTAAGTATAATTTAATATTATTCACAAGTTTTTTATTAAGTTTGTTTATTATCTTACTTGGAATATCAATAGGAAGCGTATCAGTTAGTTTTTCTGATACGCTATCTGTATTGTGTGATACTGTTTTTAAAACAAGTTTTAGTGAAAATATTTCAGATTTAAATAAAACAATTATTTTATCAATCCGCCTTCCTCGAACACTCCTTGCCTTTTTAGTTGGAGGTAGTGTTTCTATTTGTGGCTGTGTTTTACAATCGGTTTTAAAAAATTCGCTTGCCTCTGCATATAGCCTTGGTGTTTCTTCTGCTTCTGGGCTCGTTATAGCTATTATAATGATTTTTTATAGCGGAGCTTTTATATATCAGTTTATGATATTTGGCGGAATAATTGGCGGATTTTTATGTGTATTCTTGGTTTTATTATTTGCACAGATAAGTGATAAATCACTCTCCACAAACACTGTGGTTTTAGCGGGTATGGTGTTTTCTTTATTTTTAAATGCAATTATGACAACTCTAGCTAGCCAAAGTGCCGAATACACAAACCGAATTTTTCTATTTCAGCTTGGTAGCTTTTCTGCAAAAGGATATACGGGAGTTATCATTCTTAGTATTGTTTTGCCTATTGCTTTTTTAATACTTATATTATTTTCTAATATTTTAGATATACTAAGTTTTGGGGATGAGGTGGCAAATTCTCTTGGTGTAAATAGCAAAATATCAAAATGGATTTTAATCCTTTTAGTTTCTTCCTTAACAAGTGTTAGCGTTGCATTTGCTGGAATTATCGGCTTTGTTGATTTAATAGTTCCGCATATTGTAAGAAGAATAACTACTGCAAATCATAAAAAAGCCTTGCCTTTAAATTTATTAATAGGGGGCAGTTTTATGGTGGTGTGCGATATTATAGCGAGAGTGATTCTTTCTCCGAGCGAAGTTCCTGTTGGCTCGATAACTGCTTTAATAGGAGCTCCATTCTTTATTTTTGTTTACCTATCTCAAAAAAAAGAAATTAATAAGTAATGCCTTATAAAATTTATAGAAAGGATTTTTTAAATGCTTAAAATTCAAAATATTGTTTCTGGATATGAAAAAAATACAGTTCTTAATAATGTTTCACTTTCAATTGATAAAAATAAAGTTGTAAGCATTTTAGGTCAAAATGGGTGCGGAAAAAGCACTCTTTTAAAAGTTTTATCTGGCAATTTAAAATACTCTGGAGATATTTTTATAGATAAGATAAATTTAAAAGATTTATCTATTAAATCTTATGCAAAAACTTTCGGCCTTGTTGTTCAAAATAATATAGCGCAATTTCCATACACTGTTTTTGAAACTGTTTTAATGGGAAGATTTGCCTACAAAGATAACGGCCTTTTATCAAGATATAAAAAAGAAGATTATCAAAAAGTTTATGATGTTTTAAATCTTTTAGATTTACTCCCTTTTCAAAACCGTCTTATAAATTCTTTATCTCAAGGACAACTACAAAGAGTGCTTCTTGCTCGAGTTTTCGCTCAAGATCCAAAAATCATCCTTTTAGATGAGGCTGTAAACCATTTAGATTTAAAATATCAAATAGAAACAATGGAGTTTATAAAATCTTGGGTAAGTAGTGGTGATAGATATGTTTTATCTGTTGTTCACGATGTCAATCTAGCTTTTAATTACAGCGATGAAATTATATTAATGAAGGATAAAAACATCCTTCTTCATAAAAGCACTTTAGATTTTCCAAAAGAGAAATTAAATGAAGTTTATAATAGCGACATTCTCCCATATCTTAAAAAAAGTGCTAATCTATGGCAATAAAAAAGACTGATTTATTAAAAATCAGTCTTTTTTATTAGTGTTTTACCACTCAACGTTATCTACACTTTTTCCAAGGTTTGGACCTGGAGCAGTTACAGCACCTTCACTTACTTTAATTACTAAAGCGCCGTTGTAAGGAATTGGTTTTTCGCCAACTAATTCTTTTCCAACTTCGTAAGCTTTACCGCCAGTTGCTAAAGAGCCTTTACCTTTAATTTGGTAGCCTTCCCATCCGCCACCTTCTTTTGGAGCAGAAATTGAGATAGCAACATCTCCATTAGCCTCAACATTTTTTAATGTTTGCTTTAGGAAAACAGCTGAAACAACTAAAGTTTCTTCATCTAAAACTTCTGTGTGGTAGCAAGGAACAACGTGCGCTCCTGTATCACCATATGTACCAACATACCAAACTTTGTTTGCTTTTAAAAATTCAATTACTTTTGCATCAATTTTCATAATAAAATCCTCTCTATTTTAAAATAATATTTACTCCGTTTTTATGAGTTAATATTATTTTAGCACAGGATATATTTTGTTACAAGTAGGCAGAAAAAACGTACTATATATTTTTTTACTGAGCTTTGCCCCATGCTGCAAGATGAGATAGTGCACCTATAATACTTTCTCCCTTTTCGCTTATTGAGTATTCCACACGAAGAGGCATTTCATTGTATTGAACCCTATCTATCATTCCGTCCGCTTCGAGTTCTTTTAAAGAAGAGGCGAGCATTGTATTTGTAACGCCTTTAATTTTCCTTTTTAGTTCTCCATACCTTGTTGTGCCATCATTTTTTAAAGCACACAGGAGCTGAATTTTCCATTTACCTCCCACTACGTCCCAAGCTTTTTTTAAAGGACATACTTCATCACAAGGGCAAAAATTTTTTTTACATGCTTCAGTCATATTTATTTCCTTTCTATATCTAATTATTTATCTTAAAATTATATATTTTACTCTATTCTTAGAATATCATAATCTATATTAGCAGTCAATACGATTTTACTACTATGTATTTTATAATGAGTACAGTTTCTCTAAAGCTATTTAATTCTTTTCATTACTTTTTTACACAAGTATTTTAATATTTTTTCATCTATTATTACAAACTTATTTCAACTATGCTTCCAATAATTGACATTCAATTATTGATGTGAGATAATTGAATTGATATTTTATAACTTATTATACAAGGAGAAATTTTATGGCAAACGTTAATCGTAGAGATTTTTTAAAAAAATCAACAATGTTCATGGCTGGGACCGCTGTTCTAGGTGGTGCCGTTTTAACTGGATGTTCACAAGAGGCTAGTGCTACAGCAGATCCTGTTGTTCCTGCTCACCCTTACGAATACCCAGAACTTGATGCTGAGGCTGTTCAACAAGTAGCTTATGATGGCTACTATGAGGGCGGATGCTGTTTTGGTGTTGCAAAATCAATTCTAACTCAATTAAATGAAAAAGTAGGCTTTCCATACACAGCTATTCCAGCTGAAATGTATAAAACGGGTAAAGAGGGCTATGCTATTGGAACACTTTGCGGAGCTTTAGCTGGCGCTGTTAATATGATTAGTTTATCATGTGATACAGATTCTGCAAAAGCTATTATAGCTGATTTATTTAAATGGTATATGACTACTCCACTTCCTTTATACCGTCCAGATGGTTTAAGTGAAGTACAAACTGTTGCTGGTAGTGTAAACTGTGATGTTTCTGTTACAGGATTTAAAACAACAGCAGGAGTTGAGCAAGATGATCCAATAAGAAGAGAGCGCTGTGGTGCTATTAGTGCCGACTGTGCTAAAAAAGCAGTGGAACTTATGAATATTCACTATGGCTACATGGAAGCTCCTGCAGCTACTCCAGAGCCAACTATGGCACCTTTAGCTGATAATGAATATGTAGGCGAAGCTGATGGATACGGCGGAAAAATAAAAGTTAAAGTAACAATGGATGGAGATAAAATTTCAAAAATCGATGTTTTAGAACACGGCGAAACTCTTGGAATATCTGATCCTGCTTTCTCATCAATCCCTGATGCTATTATAGCTGCTCAATCAACTGAAATTGATGCTGCTGCTGGCGCTACTGTTTCAAGTAAAGGTATCATGGAAGCTGTTGCAAATGCACTTTCTCAAGTTAAATAATAATATTTAAAAAGTGAGCTTTAAGCTCACTTTTTTTATTGACTTTTTTAATAATTCTATTATATAATTATTAAAAAAGTTAGTTTATTTTAACCTTGTAGGAGATTTAATATTATGATAAATCATTTAAACGAATTAAAAAATGCAAGTAAAAAGCAATTCTTTCTAAATCTTGAAAATGGACATTCAATGCCCACTACTATAATTAAAGGCGCCCAAGAGGGGCCCACTGTTTCTATTATCGCAGGACTTCATAGTGGTGAATATGTAGGGGTTTGTGCATCTATTGATTTTGTTAAAAATATTGATGAAAAAAACTTAAAAGGAAATTTAATAATTATTCATTCCTTAAATACTACAGGCTTTTATAAACGAAGTGTTGATGTCGTGCCTGAAGATGGAATTAATTTAAACGGCAATCATCCGGCTAATAGTATAAAAACTTATTCTGATAATATTTCATATTTCCTTGAAAATGAAATTGTAAAACATTCAGATTTTGTTATTGATTTACATTCTGGCTCTAAGGCTGAAAAACTATCTAATTGCATATTTTGTCCTGCAATTGGCGATGAGGATGTTTTAGAAAAATCTATGCAAGCGGCTTTAAAAACAGATATACCAAAAATCATAAAATCTTTTGGTACTAAGGGATTTATGGTGAACTCTGCAAGACTTAAAACACCGGCACTCCTTCTTGAAAGAAGTGGTTTTGGCGAATATAAAAAGGAAGACGTAGACGGCTTTATTCACGATTTAAGGCTACTTTTAAATCACTTTGATATGTATAGCTATGATAGGAGTAATGAAATTTCTAAAAAAGAGATATACGAAAAAAGCACATACCTTGAATCTGATACTAACGGACTATGGTATCCTCTTAAAAAAGCCGGAGAGAGTGTTAAAAAAGGAGAACTTTTGGGCTACATAACAGATTTCTTTGGAAATAAAATCTCTGAATACACAGCTCTGCACGATGGAGATATTTATTATCACACTTGCGATTTATCAATAAGAGTAAATGATCCTCTTTATGCATATGGGATAAAAAGTTAAATTTTATTTTAAAAAACTGCT